>NZ_JACHXA010000006.1 GCF_014191775.1 Limibacillus halophilus
GAAGATCGGCACCCTCTTTGTGGTTTATCGCCAATCTTCTTGTATGATTAACCATATAAATAGCGTAATATATTTATATTGTCAATTATTATTGTAGGCCAGACGTGCAGATGACTGCCGCGAAGAACCTCGCGTGAAATGCACAATCGCTATCTTGATAGATTGAAGGTGCTGTTCTTATCGCTTGAAACGTCGCGTGATCAGCGCCGGTTCAAACCCTGGCGGCTTTCAGGATTTCCTTGGCAAGTGCGGCAATCTCTTTGGCCGCCTTGCTGCTCGGCTGCACCTCATTGACCGCACGGCCCTCCGCAAGCGCGGCGGCGAAAACGACGCGATTGCCGACCCGTGACTTCGCGACCTGGGCACCAAAGGCCTTCATCTCGGCCAGCATCTCGTCGGTCAAATTGGCGCGCGGCGGCACTCGATTCAGCACAAGGAGCACAGGCACTTTCTCCCCGGCGGCCATTTCGAGAGTGGGCCGCGTCGCCCAGACATCCATCGGCGAGGGCTGAACCGGGATCACCACCAGATCGGCGGCGCGAACCGCCACCCTAGCCTCGGTCTCGGCATGCGGGGGACTGTCGATCAGCACAACATCATGAGAAGCCGCCAGCTTGTCCACCTCATTGCGGGTCCGCCAGCCCTTGACCTGATTGACCAGCAATCCCGCGCCCGCGTCGCCCAGTTGCTGTTCTCGCAAGCGGTACCACATGGTCAGCGATTGCTGCGGATCTATATCCACCACCGCAACCTTCTTGCCCACACGGGTGAAGGCGACGGCGAGATGGGCTGCAAGAGTGGTCTTTCCGGCTCCACCCTTCTGCTGGGCGACGGTAATGACGGTCGCGGTCATGGCCTGCAATCCTCTCGATAGATTTATGCTGCACTGCAATATCATATCCTGACACAGGGGTGAAGCCACCTGCAAGATGCCTCTGGAGCGCGAAGACTGGGCGCGACAACAAAGGGGCTGCGCAAGCCGAGGCAGCGCGCTAGATTGCGCCCACCCTAGAAAAAGCAGCGGCAGAAAGACCGAAACGAAGTATGGCGACCAGGATCAGAACAGCCAGCGACGAAGCGATAAGAGAAGCGGCCGCCCTGTTGCAGCAAGGTGAGCTAGTCGCCTTCCCGACCGAGACGGTCTACGGCTTGGGCGCAGACGCCACTCGTGATTCGGCCGCGGCGCGGATCTTTGAAGCCAAGCAACGTCCGAGTTTCAACCCCCTGATTGCTCATTTCGTCTCGCTGGAAGACGCGCGGACCCAGGTGGAATTCGACAGCCGGGCTGAAGCGGTTGCCAACGCTTTTTGGCCGGGCCCCTTGACACTCGTCCTGCCCCGCCTTGCCAACTGCAGTATCTCCCGCCTTTGCAGCGCGGGGCTGGAGACCCAGGCCGTGCGGATGCCCGCGCACAACATCGCCCGCGACCTGCTGACGGCCTGCGGCCTGCCTCTCGCGGCACCCAGCGCAAACCTTTCGGGCAGGGTCAGCCCAACGACCGCGGCACACGTGGCTGCCCAGATCGGGGAAACCTTGACCATGATCCTTGACGGCGGGCCTTGCGGCGTCGGGTTGGAATCGACGGTCCTCGATCTCAGCAACCCGCTTGCCCGGCTTTTGCGCCCGGGTGCAATAACCCAGGAAATGCTGATGGAGGTGGTCGGCCCGCTGGAAGTGGTCTCTTCCGATCATGTCCCATCGGAGGGAGCGGCCCTGACCTCACCAGGCCAGATGATAAGCCACTATGCGCCCACCCTTCCGGTTCGCCTCAATGCGGGTGACGTGGATCAGGATGAGGCCCTGCTGGCCTTTGGTCCCGACGTCCCGATAGGTGCTGCCCAAACTGTCAACCTCAGCCCAACGGGCGATCTGGTCGAAGCTGCGGCAAGGTTGTTCGACGCACTCCATTGCCTGGATCAAAAGCCGCTGCGGGCGATCGCGGTTATGCCGATTCCGGAAGAAGGGCTGGGCCGGGCGATCAACGACCGCCTGCGCCGCGCCGCCGCGCCGCGCCCGCCAGTGCAGGGCTGACTTCTTGTTTGGCCATTGGGCTTATCCACTGGAAAACTGTTATCCAAGGACACTAAACTCCCCACCATGACAGACCATACCCCCTACCAAGATGACGGACGGCTCAAGCGCCTCAAGGACTCGTTGATTGAGCGGCTTGGACCACAAGCGATCATCGACCAGCCCGACGACCTCGTTCCCTACGTCACTGAACGGCGGGGTCGGTACAAACCCCAGACTCCCTTCGTCGTCAGACCCGCGTCGACCCAAGAGGTCTCGGAGACCCTTAAGCTCTGCACTGCCCTGGAGGTGCCGATCGTGCCACAGGGCGGCAACACAGGGCTGGTGGGCGGTGGCGTGCCCTACGAGGGGCGCGGCGAGGTGATCTTGAATCTTGGTCGTATGAATAAAATTCGCTCACTCGATCCGGACAACTACAGCATCACCGTTGAGGCAGGTTGCATCCTGCAACGGATCCAAGAGGCGGCGGCGGACGTCGACAGGCTGTTTCCCCTTAGTCTGGGCGCAGAGGGATCCTGCCAGATCGGGGGCAATCTTTCGACAAACGCCGGCGGTATCCACGTAATCCGCTATGGGAATATGCGTGACCTCGTGTTGGGGGTGGAAGCGGTTTTACCCGATGGCCGCATCTGGAACGGTCTACGGTCGCTCAGGAAGGACAACACCGGCTACGACCTGAAACAGCTGTTCATCGGTGGCGAAGGAACCCTGGGCGTGGTCACGGCAGCGGTCCTCAAGCTCTTTGCGCGCCCACGGGAAACCGCCGTCGCCTTTGTTGCGGTTCAAGGCCCGGAGGCGGCGGTCAAGCTGCTAGGCGATCTTCGGCGCGCATCCGGCGAGGCGGTTCTCGCCTTTGAGATCATCCCGCGCATTGCCCTCGATTTTGCCTTGAAGCATGTCGCCGGGACCATCGACCCCTTGGGTCAGCCAGCGGCTTGGTACATCCTTGTTGAGTTGGCGGCCGGACGCCCGGACTCGGGTCTGGGCGACTTGCTGGAAGAGGCTTTATCGGAAGCTTTCGAGTCGGAGCTTGTTTTGGACGCCACCGTCGCCCGCAGTGAAGCACAGGCACAGCAGATCTGGTTCATCCGCGAGGCCATCGTCGAAGCCCAGAAGCACGAAGGCGGCTCAATCAAGCATGACGTCTCGGTGCCGGTAGCCGCAGTTCCAAGGTTTCTGGAGTTGGCGACCGCCAAAGTGCGGGAAATGATACCCGGAATTCGCCCTGTGCCCTTCGGACATCTGGGTGACGGCAACATCCACTTCAACCTCAGCCAGCCGTTGGGCGCCGACCGGGAGGCCTATCTGGCCCAGTGGGAAGTGGTGAACGAAGAGGTCCATATGATCGTTCATGCATTGGGGGGGTCAATTTCCGCCGAACACGGTTTGGGACGCCTGAAGTTGGAAGAGAACAAGCGGTTTAAAGAGCCGATCGAATTGGAGATGATGCGGGCAATCAAGGCCGTCTTCGATCCCAAGGGGTTGATGAACCCGGGCAAGATGATCGACTAAGGAATCCTGTGCCGAAACCGCGTCGCGCGGGCCGTCACCGACCCTCCTTCTCATCGATCTTATCAGTTTCCATACGGTGGGCTTCGATGCGCTGGCTGTCGCGTTGCGCTTCCTGCGCCGCCGCAAGCCGCTCGGCCTTGGTGCGTCCGTGCTTACGACGGTTCTCGGCCGCGCGGGCTTCCTGCTCGACTTTCTCACGCCGGCGACGCACCTGTTTCAAGCTAACGATGTTGTTCATGGCTGCCCCTCCCCGACCGAGCGCACAATATCCCAGCATTAGGCGCTTTAGGAAGAGCTAAGCACGCCATCGTGACCATACTCTGGACACGCCGGAACCCGGACTATGGTTGTGGAGGAGACGGCGGCGACGCCATAATGCAGTATGGAACTCACGTCTAGCAGACCACAGAAGGAACGGGATCGGTATGCAGGATTATCGGGCGCCTATCGAGGACATGCGCTTTGTCTTGACCGAACTAGCGGGATTGGACCGGATTTCAACGCTTGCCGGTTACGAGGATGCAACCCCGGATCTGGTCGATGCGATCCTTGAGGAAGCCGCCAAACTGGCCGGTAACGTGCTGTCACCGATCAACCAGTCGGGCGACCTACAGAAGGCACGCTTCGAAAACGGCGTCGTACGCACACCCGACGGGTTTGCGGGCGCCTACCGCCAATTCGTCGACGGTGGGTGGAACGCCCTGCCCTTCGATCCGGAGTATGGCGGCCAGGGGCTGCCCTGGTTGGTAGCGGCCCCACTGACCGAGATGTGGAACAGCGCCAACATGGCCTTCGCGCTTTGCCCGCTGCTGACTCAAGGCGCCGTCGAACTCCTGCAAACACACGGCAGTAAATCGCAGAAGGACCAGTATCTCGCCAAGCTTATCGCCGGAGAATGGACCGGAACGATGAACTTGACCGAGCCACAGGCCGGCACCGATGTCGGTGCGGTAAAGACGCGGGCACAGCCGGAAGGCGACCACTACCGGATCACGGGCCAGAAGATTTACATCACCTATGGTGAGCACGATTTTACCGACAACATCATCCACATGGTGCTGGCGCGCACGCCGGGCGCACCGGCTGGACCCAAAGGCATCAGCCTTTTCGTGGTACCAAAATTCCTCCTCGACGAAAACGGTAGCCCCGCCAAGCACAACGACCTGCGCTGCGTATCCATAGAGCACAAGCTGGGCATCAATGGTTCGCCGACCTGTGTCATGGCCTATGGCGACCATGAAGGCGCTGTTGGTTATCTGATCGGCGAGGAAAATCGCGGGCTCGAGTACATGTTCACTATGATGAACAACGCCCGCCTGACGGTCGGCATCCAGGGCATCGCCATTGCTGAACGTGCCTACCAGCAAGCCCGCGCCTTTGCGTTCGAGCGCGTGCAATCCAAGGAAATCGACAAGCCCGGCGGCGGGGCGGCGGCAATCATCAAGCACCCTGACGTGCGGCGCATGCTGGCGTCGATGAAATGCCAGGTGGAGGCGGCCAGGGCGATCGCCTACCGTGCTTCGGCCGAGTTGGACCTCGCCAAGCGCGCGCCGGAGGAGAATGCGCGACAAGGCCATCAAGTTGATGGGATCGACCTGCTGACGCCGCTCGTCAAAGCCTGGAGCACGGATTTGGGTGTCGAGATTGCTTCAACCGGCGTCCAGGTCCACGGCGGCATGGGCTTCATCGAGGAGACCGGGGCGGCGCAGCATTATCGGGATGCACGCATAACGCCCATCTACGAGGGTACCAACGGGGTCCAGGCCCTGGACCTCGTCGGGCGCAAAATACTGCGCTATAAGGGCGAAACCGCCCGTCGCTTCTGTGCCCGCGTCATCGATGAGACGGCTGCCCTGAAGGGCTCGGAAAACGTGACCGCGACCGCGCGATCCGTGGGCGAGGCAACCAAGATCCTGGAACAGGCAACGGATTGGCTCGTCGAAACGGGCAGCCGCGACCTGCGCAAGGCAGCCGCATCGGCAACGCCCTATCTCAGATTGTTTGCCACGGTTGCCGGCGGTTGGCAGATGGCGATCGCCGCAGCCCGCGCCGAGTCAAAGCTTGCGAACAGCGACGGCGATCCCGTTTTTATGGCAGCGAAGGTTAAGACGGCCGCCTTCTATGCCGACACGGTCTTGCCTCAGTGCTCAGGCCTGATGGTTTCGGCCACCAAGGGCGCGGACAGCACGCTCGCCTTTACGGACGAAGAACTGTAACAGCGCTCAAACCCGGTCGATCAAACCACGTCGCCGGACTTAAGCTGCTTGACGGCCAGCCGTGCGAGCTCGTCGGCCCGTTCGTTCTCGGGATGTCCGCTGTGGCCCTTCACCCATTCCCATTCGACTGTGTGGGGTGCCATGGCCGCCTCCAGGCGCTGCCAAAGGTCCTGGTTCTTGACCGGCTTCTTCGCAGCGGTCTTCCAGCCCTTGGCGCGCCAGCTATGAATCCACTTGGTGATACCGTCGCGCAGATAAGTCGAGTCGCTGGTCAGGCGCACCCGTGATGGCCGCTTGAGCGCCTCAAGCGCCACAATCGCCGCCATCATCTCCATGCGGTTATTAGTCGTGTCGGGTTCCGAACCGGAAAGTTCCTTCTCATGCGCGTTGTAGCGCAGCACCGCGCCCCAGCCGCCCGGTCCAGGATTACCGCTGCAAGCGCCGTCGGTAAATATCTCGATCAATGGTTCTTTCACCGTCATCCCAGGCCGTAGGCTCCGGGCCCTTTCACCAGTTGATGGAACCGCAGCTTTCGGCAGTATTCTCTTGGGTCCTTGGGCGTGACATATGCCCCCGGCGGGTGATTGAGAATGTCATAGAGCCGCGTGAGCAAAAACCGCAGCGCACTGCCCCGCGCCAGGATCGGCAAAGCCGCCAACTCGGCCTCGCTCAAGGGGCGGACACTCTGGTAGGACTGCAGAAGCATGCGGGCCTTGGTCGCATTGAAAGTGCTGGCGTCGCTCTCGAAGCACCAGGCGTTCAGGCAAACGGCAATCTCGTAGGCCAGGAAGTCATTGCAGGCGAAATAGAAATCGATCACGCCGGAGAGGCGCTCTCCGACGAAAAAAACATTGTCCGGAAAGAGGTCCGCATGAATGACACCCTCCGGCAAATCGCTTGGCCAGTTGGCCTCCAGAAAATTCAACTCCTGACGTATCAAGCCCGCAAGGCCCGGTTCAATTTCATCGGCCCGCCCCTCACAGGTGTCGACAAGCCCGCGCCAGCCATCGAGGGACAGGGCGTTGTCCCGTCTGATCTGAAAGGATTCACCGGCAAGATGCAATTCCGCCAGGGCCGCGCCAAGCCGCTGGCAGTGCCAGGGGTGAATGCGTTTGGGCCAAAGGCCGTCCAGGAAGGAGATTATGGCGGCGGGCCGCCCGCAAAGCTCGCGCAACGCAGAGCCGTCGCGGCCTTTGATTGGGACCGGGCAGGAAATACCGGCTTCCGCCAGATGCTCCATCAGCCCCAGAAAAAAGGGCAGATCGGCTGGATCAACGCGTTTCTCATAGAGGGTTAGGATGTAGTATCCGCTGGCGGTGTGCAGCACATAATTGGAGTTCTCAACACCCTCGGCGATGCCTTTCAACGAAAGCATCTCACCGATTTCATACTCCCGCAGAAACGCCTGCAGTTCCTCGTCGGAGACTTCCGTGTAAACCGCCATGACGTCGCCCGTTCCCTGACCTTTGCTCTATTCGTCTTGCTTACTGGTCCGCCCCAGCGCCCTGGAGCACTCTTGGCAGCTTGAAATGTACATCCTCACGTGTCTGCACACGCTCCTGCAGGGTCACGTCATAGCGTTCACGGCAGGCGGCAATCATTTCCTCAACCAACACATCCGGCGCTGAAGCGCCGGCCGTTATCCCCAAGGTGGAAACACCTTCCAATGCCGCCCAATCAATATCGCTCGCGCGCTGGACCAAGTAAGCCCTGTCACAGCCCGCCCGTTGGGCAACTTCCACCAGACGCCGCGAGTTGGATGAATTGGGAGCGCCTACGACAAGCAGTGCATCACACTCCGGCGCCAGCGCCTTGACGGCCTGCTGGCGATTTGTCGTGGCATAACAGATATCTTCCTTGCGGGGTGCCTCGATAGCAGGGAAGCGTGCCTGCAGGGCAGCGACGATTTCTGCGGTATCGTCGACCGAGAGCGTCGTCTGCGTCACGAAAGACAGCCGTTTGCCCGCGGGCGGTTCGAGCCGCGCCACATCTTCGAGGGATTCGACCAACGAGATGGCGCCGGGCGGCAATTGACCCAATGTACCGACGACTTCAGGGTGCCCGGCATGGCCGATCATCACGATGTGCCGTCCTTGCGCGTGATGGCGCTCGGCCTCCCGATGCACTTTGCTAACCAGCGGACAGGTCGCATCGACATACAACAATTCCCGTCGGTCAGCCTCCGCCGGGACCGACTTTGGCACGCCATGCGCAGAGAAGATCACCGGCACGCCACTCGGCACTTCATCAAGTTCCTTGACGAAAATCGCGCCCTTGGCTTCCAGCGATTCGACCACGAAACGGTTGTGCACGATCTCATGGCGCACATAGACCGGTGCACCATAAACTTCCAGGGCGCGCTCCACGATCAGAATGGCGCGCTCTACGCCTGCACAAAACCCGCGTGGTCCGGCCAGTAAAATCGTGAGCGGCTTACCTTGCATCAACTCTTCCTATCGCTCCAAGAGCATGGAACACTATATAAGAACCGTCGGCTCCCCTGTCGTTGCCCTTGTCGTCACACTCTGGCTTTTCTAGAGTGCGCTGGACAGTCGCCTGGAGTGCCGTCGGCCCGGTCGCTTGAGGACCGCGGGACAGTAAACCAGCCTGGCAGCAGAAGGAAAGAGCAAGATGGCCGATCCAATCCCCGCCCAGAAGGGTCCTTACAAGGTTTCAGTCGAGGCGGGGCGAAAATACTTCTGGTGCGCTTGCGGGCGCAGCCAGAAACAGCCATTTTGCGATGGGTCGCACAAGGGAACGGGATTGAACCCCGTACCTTTTTCGGCTGAACAATCAAAAGACTTGTGGTTTTGCGGCTGCAAGGCGACCAGTAAGCAGCCGTTTTGCGACGGCACCCACGCGAAGCTTTGAAAGGGCCCGGGGCTATGCAGAAACTCTCTCTCGGCGCCTTTGTGGCCCTGGCTTTCCTGGCAGGCTGCTCTAGCACCGGCATCTTCGAGGACGTCCAGGAAACCCGATCATTTTGCCCAGGGCTTGAACTGGTCGAAGGCGCGCAACGCATCGTCGAATACAAGGGAAGTGGCCGCGATTTGACGGACGTTTCCCATTTGGTGGTGATTTTGGACGCACAGTTCAGTTGCTTGGCTGATGACGACGAAGTCAGTGGCGACGTGCAGATCCAGTTCGAAGCGCGGCGCGGCCCGGCAAACGATGGCGTCGGCGCTCCCTTCAGGTACTTCGTCGCCGTAGCCGATTCACAACGCCGTATCCTGGCCCGCCAGAGCTTTGACGTTCTGGTGCCTTTCGAAGGCAACCGCGGACGTTTTGTTTTCAACGAAACCATCGAGCCGGAAATTCCCTTGGCCAATGAAGGCGACGGTGCGGGTTACCGAATATTCATCGGCTTGGAAGTGACCCGCGAACAATACCAGGAAAATCTTAGTGATATTCGCTAAGCGTGTTTTTGTTGACTTGTAGAAGACCCACGTTAGCCTAAGCGACGCTGAGTTCGGCTCAAGAGAAGAGTCGGAGTCTCGCCGCGAACGCCGCACGGGAGAGACCGGTCAAGACAGGCTAAAAAATGACCGGCGCCGAAGGAGCAACCGCCCCGGAAACTCTCAGGCAAAAAGGACCGTGCTGGCTAGGCGCCTCTGGAAAGCAGATGCTGTCCCTTGGGAAGGGCTGCGTCTCACCGAAGGGGTAAGTCCGGTTTTCGTCTCTCGATGATCCGGGTGATTCTCTCAGGTTTAGGACAGAGGGGGCTGTGGCCGCCAAGAGGCGGTTGCACCCTCACGTCCGTAAATGCACCTGGGAGGCGTCTTAAAAGTGGCGGAACAATCAGAAAACCTGCGGCACACGCCGCTCTATGACCTCAATGTGCAACTGGGCGGACGCATGGTCCCTTTCGCGGGCTATGCGATGCCCGTGCAGTTCCCGGACGGCATTATCAAAGAACACAACCACGCGCGCGACGCGGCCGGACTTTTCGATGTTTCCCATATGGGTCAGGCGATCCTGGAAGGCAGCAACGGCCATGATCCTGCTGTCGCCCTCGAAACCCTGCTAGCCAATGACATTCAAGCCCTGGCGCCGGGCCGCACCCGTTACAGTCAACTGCTGAACGAACAAGGCGGCATCATGGATGACCTGATGGTGACCCGGCGTGCAGACGGTCCCGGGTTGTTCCTGGTCGTCAACGCCGCCTGCAAGGACGCTGACCTGGCGCATATCGAGAAACGGCTAGACGGCAAGGCGTCGCTCACCCGAATCGAGGACCGCGCGTTGTTGGCGTTGCAAGGTCCCGCTGCCGCAGCCGTGTTAGCGCGCTTCGCGCCGGATTGCGGCGCTCTCGTGTTTCTTGAGCAGCGCGCAATGGAGGTTGCAGGCGTTCCCTGCTTGGTCGGTCGCTTGGGATACACCGGCGAGGACGGCTATGAGATCTCGGTGCCTGAAGCCGAGGCCGAGGGTTTGGCGCGACGCCTACTGGGCGAACCCGAAGTAAAACCAATTGGCCTGGGGGCTAGAGATTCACTACGGCTGGAAGCCGGATACTGCCTCTACGGGCACGATATCGATACCACCACCACGCCGGTCGAGGCGGATCTAGCCTGGAGCATCAGCAAGCGGCGGCGGCAGGAGGGCGGTTTCCCGGGCGACAAGATTATCCTCCAACAGTTCGCCGATGGGCCTCAGCGCAAGCGTATCGGCCTGCAACCGGAAGGGCGCTCGCCGATTCGCGAAGGCACGCCGCTGGCGGACAGCAGCGGTCAGGAAGTTGGCATCGTGACCAGCGGCGGATTCAGCCCTAGCTGCCAGGGACCGGTGGCGATGGGATATCTGCCTCCAGCGCTGGCCACACCCGGGACCGAAGTATCGGCAATTGTACGCGGCAAGGCAGTGCCCTGTCGTGTCGTCACCCTGCCATTTGTGCCCAGTCGCACGGTGAGCACAAAAAAGTAACCCATCAACCGAAGTCCAAGAAGCAGAGGAAACGTCATGTCGAGCATCAAGTTTAGCGAAGATCACGAATGGGTCGTTGTCGAAGGCGATATTGGTAAGGTCGGCATCACCAATTACGCGCAAGAACAACTGGGCGATGTTGTCCATGTCGAATTGCCGGAAGTCGGACGCAGCCTTTCCAAGGGCGACGAGGCGGCCGTGATTGATTCCGTGAAGGCGGCCAGCGAGGTCTACGCACCGGTTGATGGTGAGATTACGGAGATCAACGAAAGCCTGGCTGACGACTTCAGCAAGGTGAATAGCGACCCTCAGGGCGATGGTTGGTTCTTCAAGATCAAAATGTCCGACGCCAGCCAGCTTGACGGCCTGATGGATCAGGCCGCCTACGACGACTTTATCGCCGGTCTCTGAGCCAGCGCGACCGACGCATCGATAACGGGATAATCAGGAGTTCCCGCATGAACACGACTCGCACCAGCCTTCCCAGCCTTGAAGGCCAGGAGGAATTCGCCACCCGCCATATCGGCCCCGACGACAGGGAGGTCGCCGAAATGCTGGCGGTCCTGAAGGTCGACAGCCTGGATGAGCTCATCGAACAGGCCGTGCCCGCCAGCATCCGCACCTCCTTGACCGGCGATTTTCCCGACCCCCTGACCGAGCGCCAGGCCCTTGAGCGCCTGAGCGGATACGCCGCCCGCAACAAGGTCGTGAAATCGATGATCGGCCTGGGATACCACGATACCGAACTGCCCACCGTCATTTTACGCAACGTGCTCGAGAATCCGGGTTGGTACACGGCCTATACGCCCTACCAGCCTGAAATCAGCCAAGGGCGCCTGGAAGCGCTTCTGAATTTTCAAACTATGATCGCCGACCTGACGGGCATGGAACTGGCAAACGCCTCGATGCTCGACGAGGCCACGGCGGCGGCGGAGGGAATGACCCTTTGTCATCGTCTCGCCAAGTCGAAAAGCGACCGCTTCTTTGTCGATGCAAGGACGTTGCCGCAGACCATCGCGGTTCTGGAGACCAGAGCGCAGCCCCTGGGCATCGAACTGATCGTCGGCGACGCCACTAGCGAGTTGGCGAAAACCGAGGTGTTTGGCGTTCTGCTGCAAAACCCTGACTTGGATGGCCGGGTGCGTGATCTCAGCGAGACCATAGCCGTGGCTCATGAACAAGGCGCCTTGGCGGTTGTCGCAGCCGATCCGTTGTCGCTGGTGCTGGTGAAATCACCGGGTGCCATGGGCGCAGATGTCGTGGTCGGAAGCGCCCAGCGATTCGGCGTGCCGATGGGTTTCGGCGGGCCGCATGCGGGTTTTATGGCAACCAAGGATGACTACAAGCGCTCGCTGCCCGGGCGCATCGTCGGCGTGTCCGTCGACCGCAAGGGTAATCGCGCCCTGCGTCTTGCCCTGCAAAGCCGGGAGCAGCATATCCGCCGCGAGAAGGCGACCAGCAACATTTGCACGGCTCAGGTTCTCTTGGCAGTGCTGGCGGGTTTCTACGCCACGTATCATGGGCCGGAAGGCCTGCGCCGCATTGCGGCGCGCGTCCAGCGCCAAGCCAGCATCCTGGCAGCCGGCTTGAAGCGACTAGGGGCCACGCTGGCCAACGACGTTTTCTTCGACACGCTTGTTGTGGAAGCCGGCGGTGATGCCGACGGCTTCATCGAGCGTGCCTTGGCCGAAGGCATCAATCTTTGCTCACTGGGCGATGGCAAGGTCGGTATCGCAATCGACGAGACTACCGAACGGCGGCATTTGATGGCCGTCCTTCGGGCCTATGGGAAGGGTGATCCGGATTTCACGGTACTCGATCTGGACGCAGAGGTGACGGACTCCTTGCCGCAGGACCTCCTCCGAGAAGACGAGATATTGACTCATCCCATCTTCCACGCCTACCGCTCGGAAACCGAGATGTTGCGGTACCTGCGATTGCTTCAGGAAAAGGACGTGGCGCTGGATCGCTCGATGATCCCGCTCGGGTCTTGCACCATGAAGCTCAACGCCACCACGGAGATGATTCCCATCACCTGGCCGGGTTTTGCCAAGATTCACCCCTTTGCGCCCCTCGATCAAAGCGAAGGATATCGCACGCTGATTGGCGAGTTGGAGGACTGGCTGGCCAAACTCACGGGATTTGCCGCCGTATCCCTGCAACCCAACGCGGGTAGCCAGGGCGAATATGCCGGGCTGCTGACCATCCGCAAATATCATGAAAGCCGCGGCGAGGGACAGCGTAACATCTGCCTCATCCCCAGTTCGGCGCACGGCACAAACCCAGCCAGCGCCATCATGGCCGGAATGAGCGTTGTCGTGGTGAAGTGCGACGACCACGGCAACATCGATGTGGAAGACATGAAAGCCAAGGCGGCAGCCAACAAAGATCGGCTGGCGGCGCTCATGGTCACCTACCCTTCCACCCACGGCGTGTTCGAGGAAGCCATCGTCGATATCTGCGAGCTGATCCACGAGCATGGCGGTCAGGTCTATATGGACGGAGCCAACCTGAACGCGCTTCTGGGCATCGCCCAACCAGGCGTGATTGGCGCCGACGTCATGCATATGAATCTGCACAAGACTTTCTGCATACCGCATGGCGGCGGTGGCCCCGGCGTCGGACCGATTGGTTTGGCCGAACACCTCGCACCCTTTGCCCCGAATCATCCGATGCAAGCGGAAGCCGGCCCGGAGCTTGGTCTCGGCCCCGTTTCAGCCGCGCCTTGGGGTTCGGCGCTGATCTTGCCGATTTCCTGGGCCTACATCGCCATGATGGGCCGAAGCGGCCTGAAGCAGGCGACAAAGGTCGCCATCCTCAATGCGAACTACATCGCCGCACGTCTGGGCGACACCTTCCCGGTGCTTTATACAGGCGCGAACGGCCGCGTTGCCCATGAATGCATTATTGACCTCAGACCTTTGAAGGATCTGGCGCATGTCAGCAACGAGGACGTTGCCAAGCGCCTCATCGATTATGGTTTCCATGCACCGACCATGTCCTGGCCGGTCCCGGGCACCTTGATGATCGAACCGACCGAATCAGAGGCGAAGGCAGAGCTTGATCGTTTCTGCGAAGCCATGATCTCGATCCGTGCGGAAGCGGCGAAGATCGAGGCCGGTGATTGGCCGGAGACGGACAACCCACTGGTCAACGCGCCGCACACTGCCGAGCTGTTGCTGGCGGACGACTGGCAGCACCCCTACAGCCGAAGCGAAGCCGCCTACCCCGTCAAAGGTTTGCGCGGCGACAAGTATTGGGCACCGGTGGGGCGTGTGGACAACGCCTACGGCGACCGTAATCTGGTGTGTTCCTGTCCGCCGCTGGACAGCTATCAGGACGCTGCGGAATGACCTGAAGAAAGGAAAACTGGGGGGCCAATGAAAGTACTGATCGTCGGCCACGTAAAAACGGGAACGACGGCGCTTTACACGATTATCAAGGCGGCAATGCCTCAAGCTCACGGTGTGTTCGAGCCACGACACCTGGGCTTCGAGGCTGCGCACAGGCATCTGGTTACGAAGTACGTCCATCTTCCGACCTATAAGGGAGCCGCCGAGACCTATGACAAGCGCGTCGTTATCGTTCGGGACGGGTTTGATTCACTTATCAGTTGGTTGTTCTTCGCGCCTTCTTTGAAGCGCGGATTTTCCGATGATGAAAAAGTGCGCGATTATCTGCAGCAGATTGAGATGCTGCGCGCCGGACAGGCTGACTTCAAAGACCTGGATGCGCTCTTTCAACAAATATCAGGCCGCTCCGGCGCCGCACAGATTTCGCAGCAACAAAAGTTGCTCTGCACGATACACGACGACTTAGACGGCAATTGCCATCTCCTGCGCTACGAAGACTTGATCGCGGGCAGGCTGGAAAGCCTGGCCGACTATCTCGGGCTTGATCTGCAAGCCAACCACAAGCCACTTCCCTATCTCGGGGAACGCGTGGCGCGCAGCCGCAAGGCAGAGAACTGGAAGCGCTGCTTCTCGCGCCAGGATGTTCGGCACTTCGACCCTTACTACAACGAATTCCATAACCGCTATGGCTACAGCCTGTCGGCGGACGATCTTCTTTCCCGCGCCATCACCAAAACCGAGTCCAGTGACTTCGTCCTGGCGCGGATAAACGGATTCCGCAAAGCCAAACACCTTCCCCTGGTTGGGGAACGCCCAAACGGCTTTGCCGGTGGGGCCGCCTTTGAAAAGGCGCTCGTCGCTTTCAACCGGGAGGCCGACAAGAGCCGCGGCCTTGAGCACATACAAGAAGCAATCGCTGCTCAACCCGACATCGCTGGATACCATCTGCTTCACAGCCGCATTCTCGCGAACCAAAGACGATTGCCCGAAGCGCTCGCGGCGATGGACCGCGCGCTGCTGCTTTGCTCCTCGGAAAGCCGACCCGCGCTTTTGGCCGCGAAGGCAAAGCTGGCGGGTTGACGGGTTCGGGATAGAAACAAGGATCGGATTGGGGCGTCTGGACCTGCCTCAATCGGACCGGCTGCGCGCTTCCCAGGCATCTAGTACGCCTCGTGGCACCGCCTTGCGGGGGTCGAGTTGGGCTGCCTTGTCCGCGGCAGCCAACGCCTCTCGAGGGCGATCGACTTGGGCGAGACTGCGGGCATAGACGGCCCAGTGCGCCGCAGCGTCAGGGCTGAGTTCCAAGGCCTTCGAGGCGGCCTGTAACGCATCCCGGTGGCGACTACAGTGCAGCAACACCCGCGCATAGCCCTGCCAGTATGCGGAGTTGGCCGGAAATCGCCCCAGCAATTCCTCGCAGCACAACAGAGCCTCGTCAAAGGCTTGCTCCCGGATCAGGAGGAAGATCAACCGGCGCCAGGCGGCTTCCTTGTCTTCAAGCTTGGCAAGGTCCCTATGGAACGCCAGCTCGGCTGCCCTATCACTCCGCTCAACGGCAAGATCGCGCAACAAGGCGAGCAAGTCCGTACTTTTGGGAGAAAGGTTGAGCGCAGCCGTCGCCACCGCCTCGGCCGATGCCTTGCGGCCAAGCGCCAGCAAAATTCGCGCCTTGAGGCGATGATAGCCCGCAATTTCCGGTTCCTGCAGGATTGCCTCGTCGACGAACCCGACCGCCTCTTCCAGGTTCTCCTCTCGCATCAGCGCAAGAAAGGCCCGCTCGTAATCTCTCGTGCCGGCGAAGCGGCGACTGCCGGGACTATAGGGCGGCAACGCATTCTCCTGGCGAAAGCGGTTGACGACCTTGGTCACATAAGCGCCGGTTTCGTCCCACGAGGCAGATCGCGAAGCACCCGAACAAGGTTCCAAGCGGTACCCATAGTGATCATGGAAGCCTTCAAACGCTTCGGAGAACTTCAGAAAGTCGCGCTGTGAAAAGTACCGTGGCCAATTTTGAATCGATGTGGTGCGTTTAATATAATCTGACCAGCCGACCGCTGGGCCGGCTGCGCCGACCGGGCGCTCAAGAAACTGCGTCAGGGAATCGTACTGACCGGCCATGATGTCTTCGTAGCGCGCGACCAGATATTTCGATTTGGAAAGGCTGGCCTGAATATGCAACAGCTTGTCGGAGATATCGCGCAGGTAGGCCAATTGATCGACTTCGCTGATGTCGCTCAACAGGTCGCATAGGTCCGTCACGTCGGCCTTGCCCGCGCGGAGCTTGTCGATGCAGGCCAAGTACCTGTCGACCGCGGCGTTATCGGTAAAGCCATGGCAGATCGACGGGGCAAAGAACAAAGCGCTGATCAGGAAGTCGAAGCGATTGCGGACCGCCAGGATCACCCTATCGAAATTCTCTGCGCCGCCGTCATAAGTGAACAGCCGCAGAAACTTGCAAACAAGGCGCTTATTTCTTTGCGCAAGGTCGCCCAAGGTTATCGGTTCAAAGGCATGCAGGGCAGCGGGAAAACTACCGCAAACAGCATCGAACAATGCCGTTGTCCCGGATTTCGGCGTCCCAAGGATGAGAATCTTCATCCAGCCCCCCTCGGCACGGCAATACTATTGCTCGCACCTTCAAGCGCGCCGCTCTTCGGCGGTTCTTTGCGCTTAACCTATGGATACAGCATCATGGAAGCACAGCCCTCTGGCGGTGGCAACCGCTTGTACCCGCCGGCTCGCTTCAAAATAACGCGATAAGAAAAAAGAAAACGCGGCCCGGAGAAAGCCGCGTTCTTAACCTGCTACCCTTGTACAAGCGAGATCAGTTCAGCTTGGATCCCAGGCCCGCAATGCTGTCATCGACCAGCTTGCCCGCATCCTTGTCGGTTAGCTTGCTTTCGACCAGCTTGGCAGTCGCAGCGATAGCCAGATCAACTGCTTGGTCCCTGACTTCACGCAGCGCATGCTGTTCGGCCTGCGCAATTTTATCGAGGGCCTGCTGCTCGCGACGCACCAGTTGCTCCTTGAGGTCGGCCTCGGCTTTCTTCGCGAGACGCTGGGCTTCCTGCTTGGCGTGATCGACGATCTGCTCGGCCTCGGCCAGAGCATCGCGCTGTTTGCGCTTGTAGTCGGCCAACAGCGCTTGCGCTTCCTCACGCAAGCTACGGGCCTCATCGAGCTCGTTACGAATCTTCTCGGAGCGCTGATCAAGCGAATCCAGGAGCGGACGCATACCTTTCCAGACCGCCAGGCCAATAAAGATGACCAGCGCGGCTGCAACCCAGAATTCCGGAGAGCTAAACATCTCTACCTTCCTCTATCGACCCGACGCGGCAGGCATCAACCCTGCACCGCGGCAACGGCCTTCTCAGCGTCCTTTGCCGTCACACTCTTGCCCAACAAACGCTCGGTCGCTGCCATCGACGCTTCAACCGCAACGGTCTGAAGTTCGGACAGCGCTTCTGCTTTGGCGCGGGCAATCCGGTCCTCGGCTTCCTTCGTCTGCGCGTTCAGTTTAGCGCCAAAGTCGGCATGTCGCTTGGCGCTATCCGCCTGGACCTTGTCCGCCGCCTTCTTAAGCTCGGCCTGCGCCTCACCCCGCGCTTTGGCCACGGCCGCCTCATATTCCTCGAGAACGGCTTCGGCGCTTCTCTTCAGCTCTTCAGCCTTGCGCAGATCGTCTTCAACCTTCGCCTGGCGCTCTTCCAACACCTCGCCGATCCTGGGGATCGCGACTTTGGATAGCAGCAGGTAAAGACCCACGAAAACGATGGTGAGCCAGAAAATCTGGCTGGCAAACCACTCAGGATTAAATTGCGGCATCACGCACTCCTGACAACGAGAACGTCGAACGGCATTGCGTCAACAGCCCTGCGGCGGCTCAACCGGCGACGTTCGATTTGAAACGTCGGGCGAGCCCGCCGGGCCATCAGCGCCACCGATCAAACGACGAAGAGAGCGATCAGAGCAACGATCAACGCGAAGAGCGCGATAGCTTCCGTAACGGCAAAGCCGATCCAGATGTTTGCGCCGATCTCTTCCTTCGAAGCGGGGTTGCGCGCAATGGCCTGCATGTAGCTGGCCCACACGTTGCCCACACCGATACCGGCGCCGATCATGCCGATAGCGGCGAGTCCCGCACCGATTACTTTAGCTGCTTCTACTTCCATGGTCCCTACTCCTTGCCTGGCAGGCGGAACAGTTAAACACGAAGGGCATTTGCCCCCAAGTGACGATACTCAACAACGATCATTAGTGTAGATGGATCGCGTCATGCAGATAGATGCAGGTCAAAATCGTAAAGACATAGGCCTGCAACACTGCAACCAGGACTTCCAAGGCGGTGATGCCGACGAGAACCGCCAGCGGCACGACACCGAAGAAACCCATCATAATCACGAAGCCGGCCATGACCTTCAGCAGCGTGTGCCCCACCAACATGTTGGCGAAGAGACGCACTGAAAGACTGATCGGCCGCGATAAATAGGAAACCAGCTCGATCGGCACCAGAATGACGGCGGTCCAAAGCGGCGCACCTTCAGGAAAGAAGAGCCGCAGGAAATGCGCGCCATGACGGACAATGCCGATGACCGTCACCGCTACAAAGATGACCGACGCCAGGGCGAAGTTCACGATCAGGTGGCTGGTAAAGGTAAAAGAACCCGGGATCAGACCCTGCACATTACCGATCAGCAGGAACATGAATAGGGTAAAGATAAAGGGAAAGTACTTGCGACCTTCCGAGCCAACATTGTCGCGCACCATATTGGCGACGACCTGGTAAAGCATTTCCGCCACCGATTGCCAGCGGCCGGGCACCAAAGCGCGGCCGCGCATGGACAGAATCAGCAGAGCGCTGGAAATCAGCGCTGCGATCACCATCCACATGGAGGAATTGGTGAAGGAGAGATTCAGTCCCCCGACATGAATCGGCACCAGGGAAACAATCTCAAACTGGTGAATTGGATCGATGCCGCCGCCTTCAACTGCCACGAGACACCCTCACCTTCTCTCGTCGCCCCCGACCCGCATTTCGCGCTCTTCGCGAATTCGCCGGTCGTAGTCTCTGGCGACCCTGATAACATTCATAAAGGCAGCACCTGATCCCAAGATGAAGAAAACGATCAACATCCAAGGCGTACTGCCCCACCACTGGTCGAGTCCGATACCGATCCCGACCCCGACGGCCAGCGAGACGATCATTTCGACGACGATGCGGAACCCCACACCCATGCCGCGCGAATTAAGCCGTCCGCCCGCACCTGCGCCACGAGTCCGGCCTTCCAGCCGTTCCTTGGCACTTTGCAGCCGCGAATCAAATGACGTACGCGACTGACTTTCTTTGGGCTGCTTCCCCATCCACTCCTTCGAGCGGCCTTGCGACCCTTCGGAAAGGATTGCCGCCCCCGCCTCTGACAGACACCAAACTAGCACCTGCCAATCGCCTCATCAAAGGCGCGCGAACCTTACGGAGAGGCCTACCCCCTGTCAAGACCCAAAGGCCGCCACTCAGAACTGCCCGAAAATGGCTGAAATCCGGGCAAAAACCACCAAAAAAGCCGACTGCGACATGACAGCCCAAGAGCCCTTTTCAAGCTCACGCAGTTTCGCGCAGCGCCTCTGCTGCCTCAAGATCAACGGACACAAACTGAGACACACCACGTTCGGCCATTGTGACACCAAACAGACGATCCACGCGAGCCATTGTCATACGGTGGTGGGTGACGACGAGAAAGCGCGTCTCGGTCTGCTCCGCCAACTCCGCAACAAGGGAGCAGAATCGATCCACATTCGCATCGTCCAAAGGCGCGTCCACCTCGTCCAGAACACAGATTGGCGCCGGATTCGTGAGGAAGCAGGCGAACAACAACGACAAAGCCGTCAAGGCCTGCTCGCCGCCGGAAAGCAGGGACATGACCTGCAAACGTTTACCCGGAGGGCTTGCCATGATCTCCAAGCCTGCTTCCAAGGGGTCATCGGCCTCCGTCAGGGCGAGATGCGCTCGCCCGCCGCCGAACAAGCGCACGAAGAGTTCCTGGAAATGCTCATTGACCTGCTCGAACGCCTTGAGGAGGCGTGCCCGACCCTCCTTGTTGAGACTTGAGATACCCTGGCGCAACCTGCCGATGGCGGCGATCAGGTCATCCCGTTCGTTCTGCATCCCCTCAATCTGCTCCTGCAGCTCGGCGGCTTCCGATTCGGCCCGCAGGTTTACCGGGCCGATGTTCTCGCGCTCCCTTTGCAAACGCTGCAGGCGACTTTCGATCTCGTGACGGGGCGGCAACTCCTGACCTGGGTCAAATTCGGCCACTTCCAGCAGCGATTCGACACGCGCCTCCAAGCGCTCTTCAACCCGCAGTTCCAGGGTCTTTACCGTGGCCTGCGCCTGTTCGAGCAATCCTTCGGCACGAACTCGGTCTTCCCGGGCCGTTCCCAGATCGGCCTCCGCCGCCTTCACGCCGCGGTCCGCCTCGGCCTGAGCCGACTCGCCCAACGCCAACGCGTCCGCGGCCTCGCGTCGGCCCTGTTCGGCGACCTCTATCTTCTCCACCAACAGCCCGCGGCGCTCCGCCAACCCTTCCGGTCGGGTTTGCAGCCTCGCCAATTCGGCCTCGCCCTTCTGGCGACGTTCGCTCAACTCGGCCAAGTGCCGGGCCGCCGCCTCGGTCCTATCAATCCAGCCCTTGCGCTCGCTTTCGATGGATTGCAGTCGGTAGCGACGCTGCCCAGCCTCTGCCGTCAGACGGTTCAGAGTCGCCAAAGCCTCGCTTTGCCGGGCCCGGCGCTCCGCCAGGTCCGCACGCAAATCGCTCGCCCGCGCCCGCTCGGCGGCTAAATCCGGCAGCTCCTTGTGATCCGACCGAGCCATCGAGAGAGCCTGGCTGGTTTCTTCCTGCTCAGCCAGCAATCGTGCCTGCTGCTCTTCTAGGTTGGCCAGGCGAGCCGCCAGAGCCGAGGCTTGCTGAGCCAACCGATTCTCCGCCTGCCGGGCTTCGCCGACCTGCCGGAAGGCGGCGCGTTGCTCTTCCCTCAGCTCTTTCTCCTTCTCAACCACGGCTGCGACTTTCGCGCCGGCTGCCTTGAACCGCTGCTCCGCGGTCGTGACAGTCTGAAGGGCCACCTCGATCTCCCCGCGCACTTCACCAAGCCGATTGCGTTGCTGCAGGCGTTGCGCGGCCGTCGTGGGCGCACCCTGTCGCAACGTGTAGCCATCCCAGCGCCAGAGATCGCCATCGCGAGTCACCAACCGCTGGCCTGGCTGGAGTGCCGATTGAAGGCGTCGGCCGGTTGCCTTATCCGCAACCACGCCGATCTGCGACAACGCCCGGGTCAAGGCCTTTGGGCCCTTCACCCGGCCGGATAGAGGTTCGGCACCCTGCGGCAAGGCAGGCGGCCTATCCAATGGCGGCAATTCAAGCCAATGCGCGGGTGCCGCCTCGTCGCCAGAGGCGTCAAGCTCGTCGCCCAGCGCCACGCCCAGCGCCATCTCAAATCCGGCCGCGACCTTGACGGTGTGGATCAAGGGCGCCCAGATATCGCCTTCATCCGGTTCAACCAAAGCTGCCAGCGCGGCGGCCTCGGCCTCGCGCTTTTCCAGATCACGGCGCAGGGTCTCGAAAGCCTCCCGCTCCTTGGTTTCCGAAGCACGCACTTCCAGTGCTTCCACCTCGATCCGTTCAACCATTTTCTCCAGGTCCGCAAGGCGCCGCTCCGCCGTCTCGCGTGCTTGCACCGCCGCCGCCAAGGCGCCCTCTGGCAGGGTGTCCGCAGCGACCCTTTCGCGCTGCGCCTCGGTCTCCTCGCGTTGCCGGGTTAGTCTTGCCAACCGAGTTGCCAGTTCGTCGATCCTACGCTCCAGCGCTCCCGCACGCTCGGCATCGGCGGCGATCCGCTGATTGAGCGCACCCAACTTTTCTTCCGTTTCCGCTGCCTCGACGGTGACTTTCTCCAAGTGTTCGCGGGCCGCCTTCTCTGCCTCGGCCTCGCCGGAGGAAGCGTCTTGAAGTGCTGTAACTTCCAGATCCAGGCGCTGCTGCGCCTCGGCTGCGTCCGCCGTGACAGCCTGCGCCCTCTGGGAATCCTGATCCAACTGCTCCAGACGCTCTCGCGCCGCTTGCACCGCCTCGGCCAGTTGCTGCTCCTCGCGCTGCAGGCTGTCACGCTCCAGTACCAAGCGCTGCAGTGCCGCAGCGGCTTCCGCCTCGGCCTGACGAAGCAACGGCAGCTTGGACGCGATATCGGCTTGAAGACTGCTACGGCGGGCAGCTTCCTCGGTGAGGCTTACAACACGCTCGCGAGCCGCCTCCAAGCGCTCCTCAGCCCGCCCCAGTTCCGCGGTCGCCGCCTCCGCGTCCAAATGCAGCAACAGCGCTTCGGTGCGGCGCAACTGCTCGGCGATGTTGCGATATCGGCTGGCTTGGCGAACCTGCTTCTTCAGCCCGGCAAGCTGGGCTTCCAGAGCGCCAATCACATCATCGAGACGCTCCAGATTGGTTTCGGCGGCGCGCAGTCGAAGCTCTGCTTCGTGACGGCGCGAATGCAACCCGGTGATCCCCGCCGCCTCTTCGAGCAGAATACGCCGATCCGTGGCTTTGGAGGAAATGATGGCACTGACACGGCCCTGGCTAACCATTGCCGTCGAATGAGCACCGGTGGCTAGGTCTGCGAAAAGCAGTTGCACGTCGCGCGCGCGTACCTCCTTGCCATTAACCCTGTAGTTGGAGCCGGAATTGCGCTGAATGCGCCGCACGATTTCCAGTTCGGTGCTGTCGTTGAACTGCGGCGGAGCGCTGCGATCGCTATTGTCGATGGTCAGGGCGACCTCGGCCAAATTGCGTGCCGGGCGGCTTGACGTACCGGCGAAGATCATGTCGTCCATTTCGCCGCCGCGCATCCGCTTGGCGGAAGTCTCGCCCATGACCCAGCGCAGAGCCTCGACCAGGTTCGATTTTCCACAGCCGTTCGGACCGACGACACCAGTCATTCCTGGCTCGATCACGACCTCCGTCGGATCGACGAAGGATTTGAAACCGGAAAGGCGCAGCTTGGTGAAATGCACCCTGATCCTTCTCCTGTCTCTAGCCTCGTTGCCGCTTCATCCCGCTTCTCCCGTAAGGTGCGGTCGCTGCTTCACCAAGAACGCCAGAGACAATGAGACGCCGCCGGGACGGGCGGCATCCCCTCCTCAGGTTTTGGGCGCAACGCCTTCCAGGATTTTCTCGAGATCCTCAAATGACCGACCCCCGCGATAGACCTCACCGCCGATGACGAAACTCGGTGTCGCCTCGATCTTATAGGTCTCCTGTGCATGCTTGAGTTTTTCAAGGATCCGATTTAACTGCGCTTCGTCCTGCAGACAGGCGTCGAAACGCTCGCGGCTCATGCCGCCGATTTTCGCCAGGGACGCCAGTTCTTCCAAGGGATTCTCCGCCCGAGACCACCGCGCCTGCTGTTGGTAAAGCATGTCGACAAACGCGAAATAAGCTCTGTCACCATCGAAACAGTGGGCAATCATCGCTCCGGTCAAAGCGACCCGGTCCAGCGGATAATCGCGGTACACCAAACGCGCCCGGCCGTCCTTGATCCAACTATCCTTGAGCGGTGGCAGCGTATCAGAATGGAACCTGGCGCAGTGCGGACAGGTCAGTGACGCGTACTCAATGATCGTGACCGGCGCAGCAGGGTCGCCCAAAATACGATCATCCTCGAAAACCTGCTCTTCCGCCCGTGCCGGATTCGGCATCAAGAAGGCACCACCACCCACCGCGAGGGTCGCCAGTGCCGCCGTTCCCAACATGATCTGCCGTCTTTTCATCGTTCACCTACCATATATTGTGGATGCTATTCCGGTTCAGGAGATTCCTCAAGACGAGTCTTATCCACAGGAATTCCCCTCTTAAAGAGGGAATGGGGCAGGTTTGCGGCAGGTTTGCAACTTAACTCTTCGCGAGGTCACCGCCGCGCGAGCAGTTGGCGGCCCAAGCGTTCCAGCGACGCCCGTAACTCGGGATTCTCCACCTCCGAAAGAAGAGCCTGCAGCTTTTGCTCCTCCACAGGCGTCAACGGCCTGGATGCTTTCGCCTTTTCCCAGGGGTCTGGATTGCCTCTACCCTCGGATTTCGAGCGCTGTCCCGGTAAAGGGCCTGTCTGAAGGCGGAGCTTAGCAACCGCACCGTAACCGAAATACCCGTTGATCCGCTCTAGCACGACATCTTGACTATGGCTCAGTTCCGCTGCCCAGGCGCCGGATTCCACCCGCAGGGTCAAGACAGCATCGCGACGAATCTCCCGGTCCGGAAACCGCAGAGACACCGGCAAGCAATGGCGCGCGGTTTCCTCACCGACAATGCTGGGCCAATCGGTCAGGAAAGCCGCAAAGGCGCGGCCTTTACTGCCCAATGCCTTTCGGGCGATGCCCGCTCCCGCCGCACCAAGGCTGCGCCAGCCGCCGCCGCGTCGCTTCGATAATCCGCTGTTTCCGAACTTTTCGGTCACCCTTGGCCTTTCCCTGGAACCGCGCCGCCCCCATTATTGCCAGCGACATGGAAAGCGCCACAAGCAATACCACAATGACCAAGAACAACCGGGATCTTCCTGGTGCGCTGCTGGCTTGGTACAACCGTCATGCCCGACGCCTGCCCTGGCGTGCGCCGCCGGGCGCGAAACCGGATCCTTACCGGGTCTGGCTAAGCGAGATCATGCTTCAGCAAACCACTGTTGTTACCGTTGGTCCCTACTTCGAGCGTTTCGTCGCGCGCTGGCCAAGTGTTCAGGCGTTGGCCGCCAGCCCCCTAGAGGAGATTCTGACCGAATGGGCCGGGCTCGGTTACTACGCCCGTGCGCGCAACTTGCACCGGGCGGCGCAGATGGTCACCGACAAGTTCGATGGACGTTTCCCCGACGACGAAGCCGGTCTCAAATCACTGCCCGGCATCGGCGACTATACCGCTGCCGCCATCGCGGCCATTGCCTTTGATCGCCCGGCGGCGGTCCTGGATGGGAATATCGAGCGCGTCACTTCCCGACTCTATGCGATCACGGAGCCCTTGCCAGGCGTCAAGCCGGTATTGCGCCGTCTCGTCGCCGAGATCACCCCCCGGCAAAGACCAGGTGATTTCGCCCAGGCCATGATGGACCTTGGCGCGATGGTCTGTCAGCCGGCGCGACCGCGGTGCCTGCTCTGCCCCCTTGTCCGGTTTTGCGAAGGAAGCGCCCAGGGAATTGCCGCCGAGCTACCACGAAAGGCCGCGAAGAAGGCACGACCGACACGCCATGGCATCGCCTTTTGGATCACCGACGAGCAAGGCCGCGTACTCCTACGCAAACGCCCGGAAAAAGGCCTGCTGGGATCGATGACGGAAATTCCCTCAACAGATTGGCGGGAAGACAAGCCCAGTCAGAATGCAGCGGCAAACGCCGCCCCCTTGGCTCTGGACTGGAGCCCCTTGCAAGGTCGGGTAAGGCACGTCTTCACCCACTTCAGCCTGGAGCTGGAAATCTGGAGCGCTGACGTGGAAGGGTCGGCGGCGCCGGAAGGCACCTTCTGGTGCCGCCTCGACGATCTCGGCAATCAAGCGTTACCCAGCCTGATGCGCAAGATCGTCAAGCACGTGCTGACGGCAAAGTAACTGCCGGATCGTTCAGTTCAACTCCGCGCGCAGCTTGTCGCGCAAAACATCGATGGGGACACGCTTGCCTTCGGCATTGAGGCACCAGAACTGCCAGCCATTGCAGGCTGGGGCGCCCTGGACGTGTGCTCCAACCTGATGGATGGAGCCTGAAAAACCTTCGGTCACCAGAGTGCCGTCGGAGCGAACCTTGGCCCGGTAGCGTCCGTTGTAACTGACCAGCGTGGTCCCGGCCTCCAGCAACCCCCGTTCGACCAACCAGCCAAAGGGAACGCGTTTCTGCTCTCGTTTTTCGGTGATCTGGAGCGATTCCGGATCGCCCGGTTGAACACGCGATATGCGCTTCCGGGCCACGGCCGCATATTTCTCCTCGCGTTCGATGCCGACCCAGCGACGACCGAGCTTTCGGGCCACCGCGCCGGTGGTTCCACTGCCAAAGAAGGGGTCGAGCACCACCTCTCCAGGCTTGGTCGAGGCCAGCAGGCAGCGATGCAACAATGCCTCAGGCTTTTGCGTGGAGTGCGCCTTCTTGCCCTCGCTGTCGCGCAAACGCTCCTGGCCGCCGCAGATCGGGATGAACCAGTCACTGCGCATTTGCAGATCCTCGTTCAGCGCCTTCATGGAGCGGTAGTTGAAGGTGTAATTGGCCTCCTGATCCTTGGAGGCCCAGATCAAGGTTTCATGCGCATTGGTGAAACGGCGGCCTCGAAAATTCGGCATCGGATTGGATTTGCGCCAAATCACATCGTTTAAAATCCAGAAGCCCAGATCCTGAAGCCCCGCACCGACCCTGAAAATATTGTGATAACTCCCGATTACCCAAAGCGTGCCATCGGGCTTCAACAGCCTTCTGGCCTGGCGCAACCAGGCATTGGTGAAATGGTCGTAGGCTGCGAAATCGTCGAAACGATCCCAAGAGTCCTCGACACCATCGACGCGGCTGTTGTTCGGCCGCGTCAGTTCTCCCCCGAGCTGCAGATTGTATGGCGGATCGGCAAAGATCATATCGACTGAGCCTGCTGGCAGGCCCTTCATGATCTCAACACAGTCGCCTACGAGAACTTCGCCCAGGGGCATGCTGCCCTGCACAGACATGCCCATAAATTCCCCGTTGTTGTCTCTGTTGTTCGCTTGAGGAGGAATCTTCACTGATGCGGGATTCTACGTCAAGAGTCTTTCTGACTCAGTGAGTTATGGAAAGACTCTCAAAAACCGGTCGAAAAGAACGGCGATGTGCCAAGGTTGCGCCCTTGGATTTTAACGCTGCTA
Organism: Limibacillus halophilus; assembly: GCF_014191775.1. Taxonomy (NCBI): domain Bacteria; kingdom Pseudomonadati; phylum Pseudomonadota; class Alphaproteobacteria; order Rhodospirillales; family Rhodovibrionaceae; genus Limibacillus; species Limibacillus halophilus. The sequence continues at coordinate 26,932 of NZ_JACHXA010000006.1, forward strand.
GATGGTCCGCCGTGCCATAGCCGCGATTGCGTTCCCAGCCATAACCCGGGAACTGCTCCGCCAAACGATCCATCTCCAGATCGCGCGTTACCTTCGCGACAATCGAGGCCGCGGCAATGGAGAGGCTTCGACTGTCGCCTTTGACCACGGTATCGGCGGGAGATCCCATTTCCGGCGGCAAGCGGTTCCCGTCGATCAGTAAAGCCGCAGGTCTGCATGGCAGGGAGGCAACCGCGCGGCGCATCGCCAGAAACGTGGCCTGGAGTATGTTAATGCGATCAATTTCCTCGACAGATGCCTGCCCGACCCCGACGCAGGCATTCCCTTGGAGAAATTGGTTCAAGCTTTCCCGCTTGCTGGGGCTCAACTTCTTGCTGTCATTCAACTGGGCAAGGAGCCGTGGGTCGAGCACCGCGATATCCAGAATGACCGCGGCGGCCACAACCGGTCCGGCCAAAGGCCCGCGTCCAGCTTCATCCACACCCGCCACTGGCGACAGGCCGCGTTCGATCCAAACCTCTTCGAGACGATAATCGGGCATCAGAAGGGAATTGGGGGCAGCCCGCTAGCGGCGTCCTTCGCTCGGGCCTCGTCATCCAGGTTGTCGTATTTCGGGTCATCGTCACGGTCTTCCGATTTAACGGAAGAATTCCAGCCGAACAGCGCAGAGAGCCGCGCGACCAGCTTCAATATTTCGCTACGCTCTGGCTGCAGGATCAGGCGAAACAACTCGCGGCCCGACGAAACGCCAGCCAGGGAGTAGCGCAGTGTTCGGCGCGCCACCACCATCCAAGCCGGAGAAAAAACGAGACTGAGCACCGTAACCGCCACGATCAGGCGATAGGTTTCGTCGCCCAAAAGTCCAAAGGCCAAGGCCAGAGCCCCGAGCACGAAAGCAAATTCGCCTATCTGACCGAGCAGAGCACCCGGCACCACCGCGCACTCCCAGGATTCTCCCAGCAGACGCAGGAAAGCGATGTTGGCCGCCGTCTTGACGAGCAAGACCAGCAGTACGAGCAGGCAGACCAACAGCAGATTGTCGACGATGAAATCAAGATCGATCAGCAAGCCGATCGACAGGAAGAAAACCATGACCAGGATGGATTGCACGGGCAGGATGCTTTGCTGCATCTCGTGGCTGGAGCGTGAGTTGCCGATAACGAGCCCCGCCAAGAAAGCGCCATAGGCCGTGGAAAGACCAATCAGTCCTGAAATCGCGGCGGCGGCAAAGCAAAAGGTGATGCCGCCCAAGACCCTCAGATCCGGGTTCTTGGTAATAATCGCACTGAAAGGCAGTTGCACCGGGCCGCGACGCAAAAGAACGAACACCAGCACCGCCATGATGCCCAGAGCCAGAATCAGCTTTCCGGCAATGCCCCAACCAAGCCCATCGCCGCTACCGAACGCGGCGATCACCAGCATCATGGGGACCACCGCCAGATCCTGGGCGATCAGGACACCAACGGCGATCTGCCCGCTGCGTTCCTCAAGGTCACCGAGATCCTCAAGCATTTTGATTGCAACTGCCGTCGAGGAGAGCGAGAGGACGAAGGCCAACACAAGCGTCTCCGGCGTATCCCATCCGAGGATAAAGCCCACAAGAAACGCCGCCGCAAGGCCCAGCGTCAGTTGCAATCCGAAGGTTCCAAAGGCAATTCGCCACAACTGGCTGAAGGTCTTGAGCGAAAGCTCCATGCCGACCAGAAACAGCAACAGGATAACCCCCAATTCGGCCATGAACTGGATCAGTTCCCGGTTTTCAACCAGTCCCAGCGCCGAAGGGCCCATCACAAGCCCCGCCAGAATGTAACCGACAGCGGCAGGCTGCTTGATCCTGGCCAGCAATACCCCGCATGCCAAAGCGATCACCACGACGATCGCAAGGCCGGTCAGATGTCCAAGTGCGGCGCCATGGTCCATCGCAGCGCCAGCAGCATCAACCGCATTGGCCGCAGCTTGTTCGCCGGTAATGGTAGGCGTGATCCCCGATTCACTCATGGCCACAGCCTAGCATGGCCCGTCGCATCCATTGAACCGGATTTACGCAGAGAAAGGTAAAAGGCGCCGCCTTGGGTCAGTGCATCCGAGATCCGTTGGGTACTGGCTTGTCGGCAGCCAGCAATACCACTGCGCCATTCTCGTCAGCCAGTCCCAGCACAAGTACCTCGCTCATGAACTTGCCGATCTGCTTAGCCGGGAAATTAACGACGCCCAGAACCTGTCGGCCCGGCAGCTCCTCGGGCTTGTAATGCACCGTAATCTGGGCGCTCGTCTTGCGTTCGCCAATCTCAGGGCCGAAGTCAATCCACAACTTGATCGCCGGCTTTCGGGCCTCGGGATAGGGCTCGGTCCGTAGTATCGTCCCCACACGAATATCCACCTTGAGAAAATCGTCGAAGCCGATCAGTTTATCCTCGTCGTTCATCGCAGCTGTCCCTGACGTTCTTGGGTTTGCTCGCCAGCCTTAGACAAAGCTTCGGCATTGCTCAAGAAAAAGGCGGCCCCTCGCGGCAACCGCCTTTCTCGTCGCTTGCAATCCGAGCGGGCTTAGAGTTGGGCGAGAACCGCCTCGGCGCTCGACACTTCAAAAGCGCCCGGCGCCTCTTCGACCGCTATCCAGGTCACCACGCCCTTGTCGGCGATCAAGGCAAAACGACGGCAGCGAACTCCGAGACCCGCGACCGACAGATCGGCCTCCAGCCCCAGAGCCTTGGTGAATGCCGCCAAACCGTCGGCCAAGGTTTCGACTTTGCCTTCCGCCGCTTGTGATTCGGCCCAGGCTTTCATCACGAAGGCATCGTTGACGGAAAGGCAGACAATCTTATCAACGCCCTTGGCCTTCAAGGCATCGTACTGTGCGACAAAGCCCGGCAAATGCTTAGCCGAGCAGGTCGGTGTGTAGGCCCCCGGCAGACCAAACAATGCAACTTTTCCACCGGCGAATAGCTCGCCGGTCGAGACATCTTCCAAGCCATTGGCGCCCAGATGCTTAACCGTAACGTCCGGGATCGCGTCACCTACCTTGATCATCCTAAGTTCCCCTCTCTACAAAACGCTAAAACTGAAAACGACTGGTCGCTGCCCTTTGGAGGCGCACCCATCTATAAACAGGCCACACCAAGTTTAGGTCCAGGACCACCAAAAGGTACAGACCGGTCAACACTCATCCGCCCCGCGCCTGGCGCAACCCTTCAAGCACGGCATCATCGGTCAAAAGCTCGGGCAAGGGTATCCCCTGCGGCGCAGCGGGTCCGTAAACCACGTTAAATGGAATCCCGTAACGCCCAAAGGACTCTAGAAAGGCCGCTATCTTTTCGTCCGGATTGGTCCAGTCGGCCTGCAAGGCAACAACACCCTCCGCCCGCAAGGCATCCAGAACCGGAGATCTTCCCAGCACCAGGGTCTTGTTAACTTGACAGGTGATACACCAATCAGCCGTCACATCGACGAAAACAACCTTCTTGTCAGCCACCAGTTCGGCGATTTCCACCTGCTTGAAATCACCCCAGAGATCGTCGGCTGCTACAGCCTCCCGACCCCCGGGCCTGGGCATCATGGCACTGACCATTACCACCAGAAGAGCAAGCGCCGCCACGCTTGGCAGCGCGAGGCCCCGACGCAAACGGCCCGCGCGTGATCGCCAGATTACAAAACCGATCAGCAGCAACAGGATTCCTACAATCGCCGCCGCATAGAGATCGATCTGCGCTGCCATCACCGAAAGCAGCCACAAGGCAGTACCGGCCAGCGCAAACCCGAGAAGTCGCCGCAGTGTGATCATCCAGGGCCCCGGCTTGGGCAGACGCGTAGCAAGTCGTGGAAGCGCCGCGACAAGCAAATAAGGTAACGCCAGGCCGACGCCCAATGCTGCGAAGATCAGAAGAATCTCGGCCGGTCCTCGGGCCAGCGCGAAGCCCACGGCAGTGCCCAGGAATGGCGCCGAACAGGGTGTCGCCAGCAAGGTCGCAAAGGCTCCCGTCATGAAGTGGCCGACGACCCCCTCATGCCGTGCCCCGGCCGCCACCTTGCCCATAGAGGATGGGAGGGGAATTTCAAAGAACCCGAAGAGATTGCAGGCAAAGAGCGTAAGCAGGAACGCCATGACTGCGAGGAAAATCGGCTGCTGAAACTGGATGCCCCAGCCGACGGCCAAGCCCGCCTGTTTCAACCCAATGGCCAGAAATGCCAGCAACAAGAAAGAGGTCACGATGCCAGCCGAGGACGCCAGAAAACCCATGCGTACGGCGCGTGTTTCCCGACCGCTTTGCTTCGCCACCGATAAGAGCTTGATGGAAAGGACCGGCAAGACGCAGGGCATCACATTGAGAATCAAACCGCCGAGCAGAGCCATGCCGAGAATGGTCCAGAGCCCAAAAGATGCAAATTCGGTCGTGGGCGCCGCCAATACGCCCGACACCTCCGTGCCCGCGCCAAAGCGCGCCAACCAGCTTCGTTCCAGTCCCCGGTCTCCATCCATTACCGTCAAAGTGAGTCGTTTACCGTCCAGAACACCTTCGGCGAGACTGCCTTTTCCAACAGTCACCTTTATCAGAGCCTGGCGGTCTGCATCACTGAGCGTCACCTCAGGCTTGCCATAGAAAAACCCCGGCGGGCCTTCGACGAGCAGATCGGGTCGCTCCAATGGTTGGTCGGAACGCAGCGTCGCCTCGATGATCGGCGCATTGAGGGTCCCGGCCAAGGCAAGGGTCTCCAAGGTGAGCCCGTCAGATTCTGACCCCGGCACCTGACTTTCGTATTGCTTGATCAGCAGATTATCCAAAACCTCCCCACCGTCACCCGACGGAAGGGTCAAATCCAATACCGCACTCTGCGGGACGCAAATTTCCGAGCAGGTGAGATAGTCGACGCTGCCAACCAACTGCGTTGCCTGACCGGGGTTCTGTAAGGTGACGGTCAAGGGAAAGATTACTTCATCGCCATACCCGAAGGTCTGTAACCCAAAGAGCTCGAATCTATGAGGCAGCGGCCAAGCCATCTCAACGGCGGCGACATTGTTCGAACCGCTCCAATCAACCTGCGGCGGATAGCCCGCATCACCCGGTGATCGCCAGTAGATCTTCCATCCGGGCTGCATCTCGAAGTGAAGGCCGGCGGCGAAGTCGCCCGTATCGCCAACGCTGTCGACACCCGTGATCAGCCGTACCCGACCCTGCTCGTTGGCGGCCCAGGGGCTGCTGGCCGCTTGGGGATTCCCGGCGAACAGCATAACCAAAAGCCCCGAGAAGAGGGCTGACATCCAAAAGGAGCCCGATAATAAGCTGCGCATTGCCGTGGTAGTCACTTTGCTTCCTTGACGCTAAACTATGGCTGGTCAGTGTTATGTAACAACACGCCCTGCGCTGTCAGGTCACTTTTTTGCGTGTTGCGCCGGAAGGATGGAGAATTATCTAGGTAAAAGACAGTGACGGATCGACGCGCATGACGGACCAGCAAGAAAACCAAAAGACGGACAAAGCCCAAGGCAATTCAAAGAACACCGGTTTGACCGGTCAACTTTTGATTGCCATGCCCGGCATGTCCGACCCGCGTTTCAATCGCAGTGTCGTCTACATTTGCGCCCACAACGCCGACGGGGCCATGGGCCTTGTGATCAACAAGGCGGTCGATGAACTGACCTTCGATGATCTGCTGGAGCAATTCGAGATCGAGAATCAAGCGGCATCCGACGCGATTTCCATCCACTTCGGCGGTCCGGTCGAGACGCGAAGAGGGTTTGTGCTGCATAGCCCGGATTATCTAAGAGAAGGTTCGCTACAGGTGGACGAACACGTAGCCCTGACCGCCACCGTCCAGATACTCCAGGATATTGCCGCTGGAGCCGGCCCGCGCTTCAAACTCTTGGCTTTGGGATATTCAGGCTGGGGGCCGGGCCAGCTTGATGCGGAGATACAACAGAACGCCTGGTTAAATGTAGCTGCCGACGACGCCTTGGTTTTCGGGCCGGACATTGCCGCCAAATGGGAGTCGGCGATCCGGAAACTTGGCGTTGAACCCTCGATGCTATCCGGTAGCGCCGGACACGCTTGACCTAATCACGATTCCGCTGGAAGGACTCGCCAGACGACGGCGTTTCGCAGGTCGCTGTCTTCAAGCTCGCGCGTGGTTTGAACGGCATAGGTGTTCACACGCTCCAAGCCGGTTTTTGGCAAATAACTTCGCCCCGGGTCGCCGAGAAGCACCACGGCTCCAGCGCTCGCCAGCGCCTGAAGCCAAGCGAAGAAGCGGGCTGCGGGCGCTTGTTCATAGCAGATGTCGCCGGCAAGAACGACCGCCCAGGCCGGGTCGATCCGCCCGACCAGGTCATCGGAAATAACGGTGAGCCCGACGTCATTGGCGGCGGCATTCAACGTGATGGCCGCCAAGGCAAAGGGATCAATGTCATTGGCCGTTACGTGACGAGCCCCCGCCATGCATGCGGCTATGGCAACCACGCCGGACCCGGAAGCGAAATCCAAAACATTACGTCCCTTGACGATCTCCGGATGGTCGAGAATGTGGCGGGCCAAGCCCTGCCCGCCGGCCCAGGCAAAAGCCCAGAACGGTGGCGGCACGCCCTCGGCCTCCAAAGCTATCTCGCTTGCCTGCCACAGAGGCAGCACTTCGCTGGCAAGGTGCAGGCGCAATTCGGGCAAGAGTGCGGGGGCTTCTAGAATGGTGTTGGCAAGAACGAAGGCGCGGGGAGCCTGTGCGCTCATGCTGCTACGACGGGCGACAGCATGATGCCCAGCCACAGGATGAGTCCGAAATAACGGTTCGATTTGAACCGCAGCAGGCAGTTGTCGGGATTGTCGATATCGAGCGTCCAGACCTGCCAACCGGCCTGCAAGGCGACGCCCACCACCGCCAGCCAGAAAGGCCAGCCCAGACCGGTCAGGCCGCCCGCCACCGCCATCAACAGTACCGCGACAGCATAAAATCCAGCGACCCAGGGCCGTGTCCGGTCACCCAGCTTCAAGGCCGAGGACTTGATTCCCACCAGCACATCATCCTCGCGGTCCTGGTGCGCGTAGATGGTGTCATAGCCAAGGGTCCAGGCAAGGCTGCCCAAATAGAGGACCACCGGCGGCCAAGCCAGGCTGTCGGTTACCGCCGCCCAGCCCATCAGGGCACCCCAATTGAAAGTGAGGCCGAGAAATGCCTGCGGCCAGTAGGTCACCCGTTTCATCAAGGGATAGGCGACGATCAAGGCAATCGAAGAAACACCCAGCAAGATCGCGGTGGCAGTCAACTGCAACAGGATAAGCAAGCCCAGCAGCAGTAGGATGCCCAGGAAAAACAGGGCTTGGCGCGGTGTGACCTGCCCGCTGGGCAAGGGACGCAAGGCCGTCCGAGCCACCTTGCCATCAAGATCGCGATCCCAAAGGTCGTTGATGACGCAGCCCGCGCCGCGCATCACGACGGCACCCACGCCAAAAAGCAACAGCAGCCAGACGTCGGGCGGGCGCGCCTCCTGCGCCGTCGCTAGCGACAGACTCCAAGCCCCCGGCCAAAAAAGCAACCAAGCGCCGATCGGACGATCGAAACGGGTCAGGCGCAAATAAGGATGAAACATGCGCGGCAAAACCCGGAAAGACCAGTGATCGCCAACGATGTCACTTGCACTGCTTGAAGGGTTGGGCACACTCATGGCCTAATCTCTAACCCCGAAGCGGGGTCTAAGGAAAGTCGCGCGACCATGTCCAGCGAAAAGATTGCAACCAGATTGTACATCGAGCAAGACCTGCGGGCGGGCGCAACCATCGGCCTTGATCATTCCCAGGCTCATTTCTTGCGCAGCGTACTGCGATTAGAGGCTGGTGTTAGTCTGGGCGTTTTCAATGGACGGGACGGCGAGTGGCGCGCAGAGATAGAGGCGATTGGCAAGGGATGGGTGTCCTTGTTGGTCCACGAACAGCGCCGGCCCCAAGAACGAAGCCAGGATCTCTGGTTGGTGTTTGCGCCGGTAAAGCGCGCGCGAATCGATTTCATCGCCGAGAAGGCAACCGAGTTGGGCGTTTCCCGACTCCAGCCCGTGTTGACCCGTTATACCGATGTCTCCCGCGTCAATTGCGATCGCTTGGCCGCCACCACGAAAGAAGCAGCGGAACAATGCGAGCGCCTGGACCTGCCCGATGTAAGGGAGCCGATTACATTGCCGCGCTTGCTGGAGACCTGGCCCAGCGAGCGGCGGCTCTTATTGTGCGCCGAAGCCGGCGATGCCACACCCATAACCGAAGCGCTGCAAAAGATCGCTGGGGCGCCTGGGCCTCTCGCAGCCATGACGGGACCGGAGGGCGGCTTTGCGCCAACTGAACTTGACGCGCTGATGCAACTCCCATTTGTTACTCCTGTAAGTCTCGGGCCGCGCATTCTTAGGGCCGATACGGCGGCGCTTGCCGCGTTGACCTGTTGTCAATCGATGCTGGGCGACTGGAAACGTCGACCCGCATTTCGGACGTGAGGTTGATGCCTGAGACCGCATAACCATATTGCAACGACCGGCTTGGCGTTCTTCGCTCGGGACCGGACTGCTCACCAGCAACCTTTCGGGAGCCAAGAACCCGCCAATGTCCGCACCTCCACAAGCCAAGGGCGAGCCCGTAACGTCTAAGAGCCAATTGATCGAGTATCTGTCGGAGGGCTGTAAACCCAAAGATCAGTGGCGAATTGGTACCGAGCACGAAAAATTCGTCTACCGGTTAAGCGATCTCCAACGCCTGCCTCATGACGGCGAGCAGTCGATTCGCGCCCTCCTTGAAGGCCTAATCTCGTTTGGCTGGGAAGGAATCACCGAAAACGGCAACCTCATCGCCCTGAAGATGGGCGCGTGCAACATCACGCTGGAGCCGGGCGGTCAGCTTGAACTCTCCGGCGCGCCCGTGGAAAACCTGCATCAGACCTGCAGCGAAGTGCACAGCCACCTCGATCAAGTCAAGCAGATCGCCGAGCCGCTAGGCATCGGACTGCTGGGAATGGGCTTCGATCCCAAGTGGAAACGCGAGGACGTTCCCTGGATGCCAAAAGGCCGCTACGCGATCATGAAGAAGCAGATGCAGCGGCGCGGCAAACTTGGTCTCGACATGATGCTGCGCACCAGCACCGTGCAGGTGAACCTCGACTTCGATAGCGAAGCCGACATGGTGCAGAAGTTTCGCGTCAGCCTGGCGCTGCAGCCCGTGGCGACGGCACTCTTTGCGAACTCGCCTTTCACCGAGGGTAAAGCCAACGGCTTCTTGAGCTATCGCAGCCATATCTGGACCGATACCGACCCGGACCGCTGCGGCATCCTGCCCTTCGTTTTCGAAGATGGCATGGGTTTCGAGCGCTACGTCGATCACGTTCTCGACGTACCGATGTATTTTGTCTATCGCGACGGTGCTTACATTGATGCCGCGGGCCAGTCCTTCCGCGATTTTCTCGAGGGTAAATTACCGGCTTTGCCCGGGGAAATTCCAGCCATATCCGATTGGGCGGACCACCTAACCACCTTGTTCCCCGAAGTCCGCTTGAAACGCTTTCTGGAGATGCGCGGTGCCGATGGCGGCCCATGGCGCTCGCTCTGTGCCCTGCCCGCTTTGTGGGTCGGCCTGCTCTATGACAGCGACAGCCAACAGGCGGCTTGGGACCTGATCAAGGATTGGACGCCGCAAGAGCACCAAAACCTGCGCGACGAGGTGCCGCGACGGGCGCTCAAGACTCCCTTCCGAAAGGGAACCTTGCAGGATCTGGCCTTGCAAATTCTGGAAATATCCGAGGAAGGACTCGCGCGGCGTGCAAGGATCAGCGGCACAGGCGAAGATGAGCGCCAGTACCTCTGGACCTTGCGGGAGATCGCGGAAAGCGGCGTAACGCCCGCCGAACGCAAGCTGCAGGAGTTCGAGGAAACCTGGCATGGCGATATCGATCCAGTGTTCCGGGTCCACGCCTACTGATTTTTGCCGGCTGCGAATCGGTCCGGACCGAAGGGTGCAAGCAGAACGTCGCGCCTACCGGTCAGGATTTCCGATGCGGCGAAACTCCCAATGGCCGGGGCCAGTGTGATGCCGGAGTGCATTGTTGCCAGATAGAGGCCGGCGATGCTCTGTGGCCGCCCGACCACCGGAAAGCCTTCGCCAGGCGTGGGTCTATGGCCCAGGCTGAAGTGGTCGAATTCCAAGGTCTCACCGGAGCGCAGCAGATTCTTCAGTTGGTCGAAGACAGCGCGTGCCGATGCCAGAGCGTCCTCGCCCGGATCGCTTCCGCCGAAATCATCGCCCGCGATAACACGCCCGTCTGCGGTCTGGCGCAGATGCATCTCCGGCGCCATGACAAGGCCGTTCAACAATCTGGAGTGCGGCTTCGAAACGACCAATAACCCTGGAGGAGCCGTCATCGGTATTTCGATACCCATCGGGGCCGCGAGCTCGGGCGTTGCGACCCCTGCGGCCAACACAACCTCGTCGGCATCGATCATGCCGCCGTTGGTTTCGACTCCAACGAGTTTGCCGGCCCGCTCCACCAGATTCAGGACCGGCTGTCGGGTAATGATCTCTGCGCCTCGGCTTTTTGCCGCCGCCAGCAAGGCCAGGGTCGCGGCCAGTGGCTCTACGGCGCCTTCCTCCGCAACATGAAGAGCCCGTTCGGGCGGCGAAGCGAGTTGTGGCTCGATGCGCTGCGCTTCGAGCGCGCCGACACGCGCTACGCCGTAACCCCAGGCGCTGTGTTGTCTGGCATAGGCGTCGAGTTCGTCTGTCGGCATGTCCCAGATCAGGCCGCCACCCCAGGCAACGGTAATCCCCGGCACATCCCTCTCCAGGTCATGCCACATCGCCATGGAGCGATGCCGCAAGCGGAAATATGGCTCGGGGTTTCCCCAACTCGCATTGATCCAGGCCCAGGAACTGCGGGTCGCAAGCCCCCCGGCCTCACCGGCTTCGATCACGACCGGTTGGGCGCCCGACCGAGATAGGTGCCACGCGATGGACGCCCCAACGATGCCGGACCCTACGATCGCTATCTTAGGAGTGCGCGCCAAGTTGCGTTCCCTATCCCACCGCCAGCAGTTCTCTGGATTTTGCGACACAGGCTGCCTTGTCGGGCCTGAAATCCTCGGCGATCCACCAGTCCTCGACCTTCTTCAGCAAGCGCCCCATTTCCGGACCCGGCGCCACTCCCAAAGCCAGCAAGTCTTCACCCGAAAGGGGAAGCCGTGTGTCATCGTCCCAGTCATGAATGACGTCGAGCGCTTCAGTCAAAGCAGTCAGCGAGACCCTTTGACGAGCGGCTGCCAGTAAGCATATCGCCAACGCGTCCGATCGGCCCGTCCGGTAACAGAGCACTCGCAACGTCGCCGCACTGGCCGGCAGAGACGGTGTAACCGGGGGTGCAACAAGCAGCGCGAGGCGTTGGCTTTCCTGATTGGAGAATCGCATGCGCCTTGCAAGATCAATCGCCCCGTCTCTTTGGGACGGCAACAACGCTGCCAGCCGGACGAGGGCGTCTGGCTCGTCCGGCTCCACGCCGAACGCTCTCTCCAATCCCAGGACCGCTATGAGATCCGAAAGGCCCACCGGTTGCGGCAAGAGGCGCGCCAGCACGCCATGGCGCACCATCAACTCGAGGGCCGGGGCCGGATCCCTTGCCGCCATGAGCTTCAAGAGTTCGCTACGCAACCGCTCGCCAGAAAGACTTTCGATACCTGCAAGCTCGGCCTCGATAGCAGCCAGCGTTTCCGGATCCGGAGCAACCCGTCCATAGAGTGCCAAGAAGCGGAAAAAACGCAGGATCCGCAAATAGTCCTCGCGAATGCGCTGCGCCGCCTGCCCAACAAACCTGATGACACCGGCAAGAAGATCGGCGCGTCCGCCGAAGGGATCGTATAGCAAGCCTTCCGGGGTTAGTGACATGGCATTGATGGTCAGGTCGCGCCGGGCAGCGTCAGCGGTCCAATCCCGGGTAAAGGCAACCGTTGCATGGCGGCCAAAGGTTTCCACATCGCGGCGCAATGTCGTGATCTCGAATGCCCGTTTTCCTATGACGGCGGTTACGGTCCCGTGCTCCAGGCCGGTCGCAACGGCCTTGATACCGGCCGCATTCAGTAGTGCCAACACCCTTTCGGGCACGGCGTCCGTCGCAATATCAATATCTTTGACCGGACGGTGAGCCAGCGTATCCCGCACGCACCCGCCGACAAAACGCGCCTCGGCACCCGCTGCCCGCAACACCTCAACTACCTGTCGGGCAGGCCCGGCGGTCATCCATTCCTCGGGAGCGATCGTTTCGACAGGCTCCATAGCAGACGCAGGTCCTTATGGGTTGTGGCCACTAATCCTCGCGGAGAATCTCCGCCAGATTAGATAGCATGCCAGCGGTCGCTCCCCAGATGTAATGCTTCTCATAGGGATAGACGTAGAAAAATCGTGTACGACCCTGCCATACACGGCTGTGAACCTCGCGATTTGCAGGATCCAGGAAATAGCGCAGCGGCACCTCGAAAGCCTCCGCCACTTCAAAAGCGTCCAGCTTTAGTTTGAAGGGTGTGGCTACCAGCCCCACGACCGGCGTCACCTCGAAACCGGTACGGGTGATGTAGGTGTCCAATCGCCCGACAACCTCGATTCCATCCGGCGGTAGCCCGATCTCCTCTTCCGTCTCCCGCAAGGCGGCCGCATCCGGATCGGCGTCACTGTCTTCGATGCGCCCGCCGGGAAAGGAAATTTGACCGGCGTGATCGCGGAGATGGTCAGCGCGCTTGGTAAGCAGAACGGTTGGCAACTGATCCCGGCGCTGAACTATCGGTACCAGCACAGCGGCGCCTATCAGCGTGCCCGCCGGAGGATAGAAATCCTTGTTCAGATCGTGGTCGCCTCTCGGAAGGTCGGTACTCGGATGACCACGACTGGGGTGATCCTCCTCCACGCTTTGGGGCGCGCGTCGGGTGAAACGTACGCGCGGTCGCGACAGACGCTTCACGATCTCCTCGGGGGTCACGCTTCGCTCTCCCCAAGATCAAAAAACACGCCGCCGCTCCACACACCTAGACGCCCGTCGCTTTGCGGGCTGGGTTCGGCAAGGTCGGCCAATTGATAAAAAACCGATCGGGCGATGAGCGCTTCCAGACCCGGCCTCATCCGTACATAGGGGCTTGGCTCGCCGGTATCCCGATTCTCAACGACGCGAATCGGGTGTGCGGGGCCCGCCACAATCCATTCGTCGATGTTGCTGCGAAACCGGAGCTGACGATCTCGGCCGCTCCCCTGGACTTCCAACTCCACCGCAACGAAGGGGGCATCTTCGACCTGAATACGCGTCTCCTCCACCGGCGTCTTGAGCCAATAATCACCAGCGTCATCGCGACTCAGAATCGTCGCGAACAGCTTAACCAGAGCCATTCTATCTATGGGTGTGCCCTTATAGAACCAGGTTCCATCACGTGCGATTCGCATGTCGATATCGCCGCGAAAAAACGGGCCTTTCTTTGCCTGAGTCATGCCCGGTTGGAACCTCCTTTAATCAACTCTTGGCGACCAAGGCGACTAATGCGCCCCCTTTTAGCCATCTTCGCTTAAGAATATGGTGAAGACTGACGCAAGCAAACAGGGGCAAGATAAACGAGTGGGAGGCCGAGCGTGAAGACAAGTGATTATTCGGACGACACCAATGGCCCAGAGGGTCTCGTGAAGGAAAACCTCGTGAAGGATGTAGAGACACTGGGAAACAAGCTGCGGCTTGTTCGCCAAGCTGTCGGCGAGGTCATCTTCGGTCAGGAACAGGTTGTCGAGCGCACCCTCATAACATTGCTCGCCGGTGGACACGCCCTCTTGATCGGCGTGCCCGGGCTCGCCAAGACGCGATTGGTCGAGACGCTGGGCACCGTCTTCGGGCTGGACGATAAACGTATTCAGTGCACGCCCGACCTGATGCCGGCGGATATACTTGGCTCTGAGGTATTGGAGACCGATGAGGCCGGCCGGCGCAGCTTCCGCTTCATCCCCGGACCGGTATTCTGTCAGCTTCTCATGGCCGACGAGATAAACCGCGCCAGCCCGCGCACCCAGTCGGCTTTGCTCCAGGCGATGCAGGAACAGCGCGTCACGGTTGCTGGGCAGGCACATGGTCTGCCGACGCCCTTTCATGTGCTGGCGACCCAGAATCCGCTCGAACAGGAAGGCACCTACCCGCTACCCGAGGCGCAGCTCGATCGCTTTTTTATGGAGATCGACGTCGACCATCCGGATCTGGCCGCCGAGCGGCAAATGCTACTCGAAACGACGGGCGCGGAACAGAAGCAACCAAAGGCCGTCATGACACCCGCCGAACTGATCGCGGCACAGGCGCTGGTGCGCCGGGTGCCGGTTGGCGACAAGGTGGTCGATGCAATTCTTTCCATCGTGCGATCGGGCAGGCCGGAGCACAGCGAATTGGAGGAAGTTCGAAATCAAGTGGCTTGGGGTCCCGGACCGCGCGCCAGCCAGGCATTGATGCTGGCGGTGCGTGCCGCTGCCGTCATGGACGGTCGCTATGCACCCTCCATCGACGATGTGGTGACCCTGACCCCGCCGGTGCTGCGCCATCGCATGGCACTCAGTTTCACTGCGAGAGCGGAAGGTGTGACCTTGGATGACATCATCGGGCGCCTCTTGGCGCCACACCGCTGACGGGACGACGTGGATAAGCGGCACACCAGAGAGGGTGTCGGGCGCGAGGCGCTTCGCTTGCGCCAGCAGAGCGAACAGGCTGCGTCTCGGCTGCCTGCATTGCTACTGAATGCAGAGCGGGTCGCTTCCACCGTCGCGCAGGGCGTTCACGGGCGCCGCAGGGTTGGACAGGGGGAGACCTTCTGGCAGTTCCGACAGTACGAACAGGGTGACTCGCTGCAACAACTCGACTGGCGGCAATCCGCCAAGAGCGACCGACTTTACATCCGCGAGCAGGAATGGGAGGCGGCGCAATCCGCCTGGCTCTGGGTCGATGCTTCCGCCTCCATGGATTGGCGTTCCCTCGATACTCTGCCGTTCAAGAGCGAACGGGCCAAGCTGTTAATGATGGCCCTGGCCGTGTTGTCGATCCGCGCCGGGGAGCGCGTGGCCTTGCTGGGCAGCAATCAGTCGCCGCGTAGCGGTCGGGGCGCGCTCATGAACTTGGCCAGCCAACTGTCTGTTGTAGCCGACCGCGGCCTGCCGCCTCTGCGGCACCTTCCCCGCAACGCCCAGTTGGTTTTTTGCAGCGATTTCCTGATGCCATATGACGACCTTGAGCAGCGCCTTCGTCACTTTTTAGCGTCCGGTCTGCGTGGCCATCTTGTGCAGATTTTGGATCCGGCTGAACTTGCGTTGCCCTACCAGGGGCGCACAAGGTTCGAGGGTTTGGAGGGCGAGGAAAGCTGGCTTTTGTCGCGCGTCGAGGCCGTCCGTCCCCGCTACATAGAACGCCTAAAGAGATTGCGCGAAAGCTTGGTTGATTTCTGCGCCGCGGCCGGTTGGGGCTATAGCTTGCATGTTACCGAACGAGCACCCGAAACTACACTGCTAGCGCTGCATCAAGCACTTTCGGCCAATCGGCGGATGTTCTTCTGATGTTGAACCTCGGCATCATCGCTTTCGCGCAACCCTGGGTGCTGCTGGGATTGGGCGCATTGCCGGTGCTATGGCTGTTACTCCGTGTCACGCCGCCTGCACCCAAACGCCAGCTTTTCCCGGCGCTGCGGTTGCTTCTTGGTCTCAAGCCAACGGAGGAAACGCCGGCCCGCACGCCCTGGTGGCTGCTGGCGCTGCGCATGCTGATTGCCGCATTGCTGGTTGTCGCCGCTGCCGAGCCGCTATTCAACCCCAGCGCGTGGCTCGCCGGGCGCGGCCCGCTGCTGCTGGTCATCGACGACGGTTGGTCCGCGGCACCGCGATGGGAGGACCGGGTCACGTCCTGGAACCAGTTGATTGAACGCGCGGAGCGGCAGCAGCGCCAAGTCATTCTGGCAACGACGGCTGAGGATACCGGTGGCCAAACGGGCCTGATCAGCGACCAACTCAGCCCCGCGCAGGCCCGCGAACGTCTGTCGGCATTGCAGCCCAAGCCCTGGCCCGTAAACCGGCGCGCATTGCTGGAATCCCTAACCGGCCTGGCACTACAGGCGGGGACGCAGGCCTTCTGGTTGAGCGATGGATTGGCAAGCGACGGCGCCGCCGAACTGGCAACGACGCTCCAGAGGTTGGGATCCCTGACTCTGATCAGTGACCCACCGACCGTACTCGCCAAGACCCTGTTGCCGCCCGAGCACGGCGCACAGAATTTGGGCGCCATCGTGCGCCGCAGCGTGATCGGCGCGGCGGAAACGGTTGCGGTTGAAGCCTATGCGGAAAACGGCCGACTCCTTGGACGATCGGAAGCGCTGTTCGAACCCGACGCGGGCGAGGTTAGTGTTTCCTTCGATTTGCCGATCGAACTGCGTAATGAGGCTGTGCGGCTTTCGCTGGCTTCCGCTGGCGGGCGAAGCGCAGCGGGTGTCGCGCTACTCGACGAACGTTGGCGGCGCAGGCCGGTAGGGCTATTCTCGCCTGACCGACTGGCGGCCGACAAACCTCTGTTGGGAGAGCTTTTCTTCCTCGAAAAGGCGTTGGCGCCCTTCTCCGAGTTACGGCGCGGCAGCATCGAGGAATTATTGTCGCGCGATCTCTCTATGCTGATCCTCGCCGATAGCGGCACGCTCAGCCCGGAGGAACACGACACGCTGGTTGATTGGGTCGAAGCGGGCGGCTTGCTGGTTCGCTTCTCCGGCCCCCGGCTCCTGGATGCCGTCGCTGCAACCGGTGGCAGCCCACAAGCCCTACTGCTTCCCGTTCGGCTGCGCCCTGGGGATCGGTTGTTGACCGGTTCCCTGGCTTGGGGACAGAGCGGGACATTGGCCGATTTCCCGCCGGACAGCCCGTTCCACGGCCTGGCAGGAAGCACGGAGGTTTCCATCGGACGCCAAGTGCTTGCAGAGCCCTCGTTGGATCTGGCCAACAAGACCTGGGCACGATTGGAAGACGGCACGCCACTGGTGACTTCCGCTCCGCAAGGCGAAGGCAGATTGGTGCTCTTCCACACCTCCGCCAACAGTAGCTGGAGCAATCTTCCACTTTCCGGGCTGTTCGTCGATATGTTGCGACGGATCGTCGAGGTCAGCGAAGGCGTCGAAGCCTCGGCAGAAGGGACATCCCTGCCGCCTATTCAGTTGCTCAATGGCTTCGGCCACGTCGTTTCGCCCTGGTCGGAGGCTGGCGAACTGACCGACCCCGCGACGAAACCATCTGCTGCCACACCACCGGGGCTATACGGTTTGCAGGGGGAGCGGCGCGCCGTCAATCTTGGACCGAACCTGAGCGAGCTGGCACCCTTCGAGGTCACAGCCGCCGGCGTCATCCAAGAAACTTATCAGCGGGATCAGGAAACGAACCTGTTGACGCCCCTGTTAACGGCGGCGCTGCTCCTGGCCACTCTCGATCTTCTGATTGCGTTGCTGCTGCGCGGTCTGGTGCAAAAACCTCGATTCCTGACTGCCGCGGGCTCGACCGGCGCCGTCCTCGGATTTGCTTTGCTGGTTTCCCTGCCCTTTGGCGCCTTGGCCCAGCAAAGTATTTACGAGGGAACCCCGCAAGACCCGGAGCTCTTTGCGTTGGAAGCCTCTAACGAGACACGGCTCGCCTATGTTCTGACGGGCGTGCCGTCTATCGACAGGGTCAGTGAAGCCGGATTGACTGGCCTGACGCTGGTGTTGCGCCAGCGCACTTCGATCACCGCGGCCGCACCCTTTGCTGTACAGCTCGGCAGGGACGAACTGGCTTTTTTCCCCCTGCTCTATTGGCCGGTTACCCGCGAGCAACGGCCGTTGGATGCCACGGCCAGACAGGCCGTTGCCGACTACATGCGCAACGGCGGCACCATCGTCTTCGATTTGCAGGAGGAACGGGTTGGGCGCGGATTGGGCGGTCTGCTGACACCCGGCGAAGCGGCACTTCGGGCCATAACCGCCGGTCTGGACCTGCCGCCACTTGCCCCGATAGACCCCGACCACGTGCTAACCAAAGCCTTCTATCTGTTGCAGGATTTTCCGGGACGCTTGCAGGGTGGCCTGCCCTGGGTCGAAAACGTCGGCGAAGAGCAGAACGACGGCGTTGCCTCACTCATCATCACAAGCGGCGATTGGGCGGGCGCTTGGGCCATCGATGACCGCGGCGCCCCGATCCTTCCGGTTACACCCGGGGGCGAGCGCCAACGCGAGATGGCCTATCGGGTCGGCGTCAATTTGGTGATGTATGCGCTGACCGGGAACTACAAGGCCGATCAGGTTCATGTCCCCTTCATTCTGGAAAGGCTGGGACAGTGATGAGCGACGCTCTCAGCCTTTCTTTCTCGCCGTTGCTGCCATGGCCCTGGCTTTTGATCTTGGGCGCGCTATCGCTCGGCGTCACGGCGCTCTGCCTCTTACGCCAGGTGCGCGGCAGCCTGCCCCGCACCCTGTTCGCGCTGCTGTTGCTGATTGCTTTGGCGAACCCCTCGCTGATCGCCGAGCAACGCGAGGGGCTTCCCAACGTTGTCCTGATGATTCTGGATGAAACGCCAAGCCAGCAGGTCGCGCCCCGGCCCGATCAGTTGCAGGAAGCCGAGGCCTATTTGCAGGCGCAGTTCGATACCTTGCCAAACCTGGAGGTCCGAACCCTTCGGCTGGAAAGCGACCTTGGTCAGGACAATGACGGAACGCGTCTCGCCCCGGCTTTGCGGCGGGCGTTGGGTGAAGTGCCGCAGGGCCAACTGGCAGGCGTATTCCTGGTGAGCGACGGACGTATCCATGACGTGGATGCAGTGCAGGGCCTGCTGGGTGAGGAAGCGCCTCTGCAGGTGCTGCTCACCGGACAGCGCGGCGAAGGCGACCGGCGCATCACGATCACCCAAGCCCCTGCTTACAGCCTGGTGGACCAGGAGCAGAAGATCACCCTCAGGGTAGATGATCTTTCGGGGGACGAGGCCGGGCAAACAGCGGCCATGCCCCCCGGCGGACAAGCGCTTGTTCACCTGCGTCAGGCAGGAATGCCACCCCGGAGTTTCCTAGTGCCTTTGGGCAAGGAGTCGGATGTCTCCTTCACCTTGGACCGGCGTGGCCGCAGCATTTTGGAAATCGAGGTGGACCCTGGGCCTGACGAGCTTTCCCTCATCAACAATCGAGCGGCGGTGGAAGTACAGGGGGTTCGCGAAAGACTGCGGGTGCTGCTGGTGTCGGGCGAACCGCATGCCGGTGAGCGCGCTTGGCGAAACCTGCTGAAGTCCGACCCTTCAATTGATCTCGTCCACTTCACAATTCTAAGACCCCCGGAAAAACAGGACGGAACGCCGATCCGCGAACTTTCGCTGATCGCCTTCCCGACTCGCGAACTCTTCGAGGTCAAGCTGAAGGAGTTCGACCTGATCATTTTCGACCGCTACCAGAGACGCGGCGTGTTGCCGCAACTCTATCTGGCCAATGTCGCCCAGTACGTAGAGGAAGGCGGCGCGCTGCTGGAGGCTGTTGGACCGGCTTTCGCCACGCCTTTGTCGCTCTACCGTACGCCGCTGGGCGCGGTCCTTCCGGGCGAACCGAGCGGGCGCATTCTCCAGCAACGCTTCACCCCGCGCCTGACCGCTACGGGCTTGCGCCATCCCGTGACCACCGGGCTACCGGGCGTGGCGTCGGCCCAGGAGGTTCCTACCTGGGGCGACTGGTTGCGACAGATCGATTTGGATAGCCGCCGGGGCGAGGTGGTGATGAGCGGAATCGAACAGAAACCCTTATTGATCCTGGATCGTGTTGGCAGCGGCCGCGTCGCCCAGCTTGCCAGCGATCACATTTGGCTTTGGGCACGCGGCTACGACGGCGGAGGACCGCAGCGTGAGTTAACGCGGCGGATTGCTCACTGGCTGATGAAGGAGCCGGAGCTGGAAGAGGAAGACCTGCGCGCCAAAATCGAGGGCGCAACCCTATCTATCGAGCGCCGCTCCCTGACCGTGGCGGCGCGCAGGATTCAAGTCGTCGCGCCGGACGGCACAGAGACATCCTTGGTTATCGAGCCCGACGAAAAAGGCGCGATGCAGGTCGAACTACCTGTCAGTCAGCCTGGTCTCTACAGAGTCAACGACGGCGATCTTCAGGTCCTGGCGACCGCTGGCCCCTTGAACCCGCTGGAATACAGGGACTTGCGCCGTGATCAAAGGACCCTGGCGCCCTTGATAGCGGCGACGGGGGGACGCGAGACAACGCTCGACCAAGCGGATTGGCCGAACGTGCGTATGGTTTCCCCGGGCCGCGACCGCAGCGGTCGCGACTGGCTAGGCATCGTTGACCGGGCAGCCTTCCGGGTTACGGGAATTGACCGCACCCCCCTGCTGCCCGGCCTCTTGTTATTGCTATTGAGTATCAGCGCCCTTGCCTGGGCTTGGCAGCGTGAGGGACGTTGAGCCGGGCCGAGGCATCGACCGCTGGCGCGATCAGACCCGAGACACCCTTCAAAGCGCCCTGGCGCAATTCAAAGACCTGGAAGCGATCCGGCTCGACCGGACCCGGGAGCCGCAACTTTCGGGCCCCGGCGTTCTCGAATCCATAGGGGCCGTAATATTCAGGCGCGCCCACAACCAAGCAAAGCCGATGGCGCTGGCGTTTGGCGGCGGCCAGACTATGCCGCACCAATGCCCGGCCAATTCCCCGGCCTTGCAAGGACGGCTCAACGGCGAGTGGCCCGAGAAGAATTGCCGGCGTTGCCGCCTTGCCGATCACAATCGGCCAATAGCGGATCGATCCCAGCAATTGCTTATCAGGATCAACCGCCACAAACGACAGCGCCACAACCGGCTCATAACCGTCGCGCAACCGGTAAACGGTTTTGGATTTACGCTCGGGCCCAAAGGTCCGTTCCAGAAGAATATCAATCCGGCCCGCATCCTGCGGCCGTTCGGCAATGATTTCAAAACTCATAGCATTAGAACTCCAGCGTGACTCTTGACGATTCGTCGGCGTCGTTCCGCTTTGCGGCGGTCGGTCACTGTCTTGCTGTCTGGTGTTCGTCATCTCCGCTTTCTTGGGAGTGACCCGGCTTGGATGTATTCCGGCGCATTCGACGAGCAGACGCACCGCCACCCGCAAAGGGAGGCGTCAGGATCGTCGTCGTAGTCGTTGCCGAGTCAGCATGGATCATGCCTCTGATAATCTTGATGGTTTTCTCCTACCACAAGCTTAGGATCGCCGCCAACACGTAACTTCACCGAACGGCGCCGCGACGAAGCTGCGAGAAGGCATCGATACCGCCAGCCGTTGCCACCAGCACGCAGCCGATCAACTCGCGAAAACCAAAGGGTTCGTCCGTCAGGATCGCAGCGGACACCGTTGCAAAAATCACCTCCGTCATCATCAACAGCATGGCGCGCCCCGGCTCGAGTTTTTTGGTTGCCCAGAACACAACGATTGCCGCCGGTATGAACCAAATCACCGCGCTGATCGCCGCCACGCCCATCGCGGCGGTGATCTGGCGGCCGGTCGGCGTTGCCCCCAATTCGGGGTCGAGCAACAAAAACAGCGCAAGCAGCGTCGCCACGACGTAAGCGACCCCGCTTTGCGACGGACCGCCAATCCCCGGCGTCATCCGGGAGAACAAGGCGGCAAGAGCAAAAGCGATTCCGGCGAAAAGGCCGAACCAGTCGCCGGTTTGCTGCGGCAAGGGCAACCCGTCCTGCAACCCCAACACAACCGCCGCGCCAAGGAGACCACAGAAAATTGCGAGTATGCGTAGCGGCCCGACACGGTCTTTCAGGAAAAGGCGTCCCAGGATGCTGGCCCACACCGGTGATAGGTAAAAGAGCAGAATCACGCGAACAACCTCGCCGGTTAGGATCGCCGCACCCCACAGCATCAACGCCGCACCAAAGAAGAAAGCGGAAGCCCAGGCCAGCCGGGCTTCCCAGGTGAAGGGGAGCGGACGCAGCCAAAACGCAGGCAGCATGAAGACCGCCGCTGCGCCGTAGAGCAGGATATTCACCCAACCCGGCGCCAAGTCGTACTCCGCTATCCATCGGATCGGCAGCCAGGAGGTTCCCCAAAGAAGCGCCGCGAACAAAAGGGCCCCCGGCGCCATCCAGGAGGAAGCCTGACGGCCGTCGCCAGTCGGGTGCTTGCCTGCGGTCATACCTGCTCCATCATGGCAATCCTTCTTCCCAAAAGGGCCTGCCACCAAACCGCGCGGCGAGGAAATCAATAAATACCCGGACCTTCGGAGAGAGGTTGCGGGCTGCTGGATACACCGCATGAACAGCCGTGTCGGCTTCATCCTGCCAGTCGCAGAGGATTGGAAGCAAGCGCCCCTGGCGCAGAGCGGTTCCCGCCATGAAGCTGGGCAGCAGTCCAATACCCAACCCGGCTTCGCAGGCCTGCAACAACGCTTCGCCGTGATTCGCCCGAAGACGGCCTGAAACCGTTACCTGCCGCCGCTCGCCCTTTGCGTTCCGAAACTTCCAGCGCTCGCCGGAGGCCTGGTACCTATATAGCAAGCAATGATGATCCCGCAGGTCGCGCGGATCCTCCGGCAAGGTCCTGCGCCGGAGGTAATCGGGACTGGCGCAGAGATATCGACGACTGGGCGCCAGGCGGCGCGACACGAGACTGGAGTCGTCCAATTCGCCGATCCGGATTGCCAGGTCGATCGCGGACTCTACCAAGTTTATCATCTGATCGTTCAACGTGAGATCGATGGAGATTTCCGGATAGCGATGCATGAACGCAGGCAAGAGCGGTGCAATCTGGCGCGCGCCAAAAGAAGCCGGAACGTCCAGGCGCAGCAGGCCGCGCGGCGCTTCGGCCAAGGGTCTCAGGGTCGCCTCAGCCTGCTCGGCCTCGTCCAGTATGGTCCGACAACGCGCATAAAGCGCCTCTCCCGCTTCCGTCATCGAAAGACGGCGCGTGCTACGGTTGAGCAGGCGGAGCCCCAAGGCATTCTCCAGGGACGCAACGCGTTTTGAAACCACAGCCTTGGATTGGTCAAGCGCGCGGGCCGCACCGGTGAAACTGCCTTCGTCGACGACAGCGGCAAAAACTGCCATTTCAGTCAGGCGATCGAGATTCATATTGTTCACCTATAGAAACAATTATGTTCGATTTTAACCACTAATACATTAATAGCCAAGCCCCCATCTGTGATCGTGAAGGCGGTTACCACACCGTCACTATCCTTGGATTACACTGAAAGGAAGCCGATCATGACGAAGGTTCTGGTTCTCTATTATTCCTCTTACGGCCACATCGAGACGATGGCGGACGCCATCGCGACAGGTGCGCGGGGCGTGGCCGACACCGAAGTGACGATCAAACGTGTGCCCGAGCTTGTTCCGGCGAACATTGCCGCCCAGTCCGGAATGAAAGTCGAGCAGGACGCGGAGATCGCAAAGCCGCATGAGCTGGCGGATTATGACGCGATCATCTTCGGGACACCGACGCGCTTCGGCAATATGGCCTCGCAGATGCGAAACTTCCTCGACCAGACCGGCGGCCTTTGGGCCAAAGGCGCTTTAGTGGGCAAAGTCGGAAGCGCATTCGCGTCGACGGCCACCCAGCACGGCGGCCAGGAGACGACCTTGACATCATTCCATACGACTCTGTTCCATCACGGCATGGTGGTTGTGGGTGTGCCCTACTCAGTTCCGGAGTTAGGAAACATGACGGAAATTTCCGGTGGTACGCCTTACGGTGCGACGACGCTTGCAGGCGGCGATGGATCACGCCAGCCGTCGGAAAACGAACTTGCCATCGCCCGGGCTCAGGGTCGCCATGTGGCCGAGATCGCCAAGAAGCTGGCTGCCTGAAGGCAACAGCTCAAAGAGCAGAAGAGGAGTCCCTAACAATGTTAGACCTACGATCTTTCGACACCCTGGGACGTTTCCGGAATGACTGGTTGAACGCTCGGCATCATTTCAGTTTCGGCAGTTATTATGATCCGAAGCGGAGCGGACTTGGCGCATTGCTGGTCTGGAACGATGACACCATCGCCCCCGGCACCGGCTTTGATCTACACGGCCATCGGGACATGGAGATCATCACCTATGTCCGCAAAGGTGCCATCACCCACCGCGACCATCTCGGAAACACGGGACGGACAGAGGCGGGTGATGTCCAGGTCATGTCGGCAGGCAAGGGAATCCAGCATGCCGAGTTCAATCTGGAGGATGAGGAAACAGAACTGTTTCAGATCTGGATCATGCCCAATCAGCAAGGGGTTGAGCCACGTTGGGAACAGCGCCAATTTCCCAAATCCAGTCGATCTGCCGGCCTGGTAGCCCTGGCCTCCGGACGTAACGGGGACGAAGACGCCCTACGGATACACCAGGACGCGGCGGTCCTAGCGGCCAGCTTGGGCAACGGGCAAACGGTTCGTCACCAACTTACGGCCGGCCGCGTTGCTTATCTTGTCCCCTCTACCGGGCGCCTGACCGTTAATGGAAAGCCGGTGGAGACGCGCGATGGCCTGGCCGTACGCGGACCGGAGACTCTCGAGATCACTGCCGTAGACGACAGCGAAGTGGTTCTCGTCGACGCGCCGGAGGTTTGATGGCGTCTTGAACGGAACGATCCATGGAAGCACCAAGGGGGGCTCGCGCAGCGACGCCTGGGCGGTTATCCTCTTGGTGTGATCCAATGGAAAGGACTTCATGGTGCGCGCGGCCAGACTGCTTCCCACCCTCGCGGTTTTCATCCTCCTGCTAACGCTGGCGATTCAACCAAGCCATGCACAGCAACTCAACGACATACGTCAGACCCTGGCCGACCGGAGCGGTTCGCTAAACGAAATCGATGACGATCTCGCAAAGCAGCCCCTTACAGACAAGCTCGCTGGGCAGATTCGAGACCAGGTGGAACGGACGCTTGATGACCTGAACGGCGTCAAAGACGACATCCGCCGTTTGCTGGCACCCGTGCGCACGCAATTGGCGGCAATGGGACCCGCACCCGAGGAAGGACAACCGGCGGAAACGGGACAGGTCGCACGTGAACGCGATCGGCTGAATGAAAGAGCTGCGGAGTTGGAGGGGTTGCTACGCCAAGGCGATACGATACAGGCGCGCGCGGAAGTCGTGCTACGGCAACTCTCACTCGAACGCAGCGCCACGGTTGCGGCGGAACTCTTGCAGCGCGGTCCCTCGCCTCTTTCATTGGAGGTCTGGCGCAAGGGCCTGCAGGAAGCATCCGCCATCGCGTCGGAGCTAGCCCATCGGCCAGTCCTCTGGTGGCAGGCTGCGCGACCGGCAGTTGTCGGCTGGAAGCCTTACTTGACCGTATTGTTGGCTTTGATCATTACCTTGGCCTTGGGCGCGTTGATACGCCACCGGCTCAAGGCTCGCTACGGTCAGCGCTCGGATATTGAAACGCCCAGCTATCCAAGGGCCGTCATGGCCGCGGCGATCGTGGGGCTGACAGACAGTCTGATCCCCGCCGCCAGCGCCTATGTTCTGCTCTTGCTGTTGCACCAGACCGGTTTGGTTCCCGACGAATCGGCGCCGCTGGCGCGCGGTATCGCCATGGCAATTATCTTTTACAGTATCGTGGGTCAGTGCGCGCGTGCCGTATTGGCGCCGCAGAAGCCGCAATGGGCGATTGTGCCGTTGGACGCAGACCGGGCCCGAAAGGCCGGATTCCACACGAAGCTACTCGTGGCATGGTTGTCGCTGGGAACGGCAATCTGGATCGCAACCGAGCCGTTTCGGCCGGCATCGGCGGAAGTCTCCATGCTCTTCGCATTACTGGGCAACGGAATCACGGCGTTCTTCCTGCTTCCTTTCCTGGGAAATTGGCTCTGGAAGCAAGAGAAGCCATCTGAGAGCGGTGAAGGAGAAAATCCCGGTACCAGCCATCTGCCCTTACTGCGCCTTTTCATAATTCTGGCTGTTGCCGCTATCCCGCTATCCGCCCTGTTTGGCTATGCCAACCTTTCCTATCAGATCGCCAGCGGGGTGGTTCTGACGGCAATACTGATTGGCGGACTGCTTTTGGCACGCACAATGTCCAATGCCTTCGTCAACGCGATTTTTGCCCCGGCAGGAAAGGGCGGCTGGATATCAAATCAGCTGGAGATCACGGAAAACGGCAGCCAATCGATCGGCTTCTGGTTCGGGTTGCTGATCGATTTCGGGCTGCTTCTCCTAGGTTTGCCGCTGCTGCTGCTCGTCTGGGGCGTACCCGAGACGGTCATCGCTTACGGCGCTGCGGAGTTTATGCAGGGATTCACCGTGGGCGGTATGACCTTCCAACCCGTTTCACTTTTCTGGGCGGTGGTGATCTTTGCTTTGGCGCTCATCGCTTTCCGGTTCCTGCGGAAACTTCTTAATCAACGCGTACTGTCGCGCACCCGGTTGGATGTTGGCGCCCGCCACTCGATATCCGCGGCTCTAGGTTATGTTGGCTTCTTCATCGCCTTGATGCTGGCCGTTGCCACCATGGGGCTTGACCTGTCGAACATAGCGATCATTGCCGGTGCCCTGTCGGTCGGCATAGGCTTTGGTTTACAAAACGTGGTGAACAATTTCGTCTCCGGGCTTTTGCTGTTGATTGAGCGGCCCATCAAGGTCGGGGATTGGATTGTCGTCGGTGGCTACGAGGGTACAGTAAAGCGCATCTCGGTTCGCTCCACGGAGTTGGAAACGTTCGACCGTGCGGAAGTCATCGTTCCAAACTCGGAGCTGGTATCCGCGCCCGTGGTCAACTGGACCCACAAAACCCGGATCGTGCGCGTGACGATCCCGGTCGGCGTCGCCTATGGTTCCGACACCCGGCTTGTTGAAAAGCTGCTTCTGGATTGCGCCAAAGACCACCCGGATGTGCTCAGCTATCCAGCGCCGTTCGTCGTTTTCATGGCCTTCGGGGATTCGTCGCTCGATTTCCAGCTACGCGTTTACGCCCGTGACACCAATTACTTCATTACAGTCACCAGCGACCTGCACTTTGCCATCGATAAGGCCTTCCGCGAAAACAACGTGGAGATTCCCTTCCCGCAGCGTGATCTGCATGTGAAGAATCCAGAAAGGGTCGTAGAAGTCCTTCGTAACGGCAGCAAGAAACAAAGCGAGATTCCGCCACAAGGCAGCGACGACTGACCAATTCGTTGTAATGCCGTCAGAGGTGAGGTGCGATCTTTGCGTCGTAAACACCCAGGTTCTCGCTCGCCTTCGGGCCGTCGCACCCTTCCGCCTTGACGGTCTTCTTCGATTCCTGCTTAGCCGCATCGATCAACGAAAGCTGTTTGCCGATGGCGACCTTGTTACCGGTTTGGGCGGAAATGATCGCCGTAACCTTTTCGTTCAGCCCCTCATCTTCCAGCTTGCGACAGTTTCTCGTGATATCGAAAGCGCGGTAAAGGTCCTGAAACATTGCCTCGGCCTGGTCTTGGGTCATGGATTGCACTTGATCGGCATCGCTGGTCTGCGCACTGGCCGCCAAGGGCCAAGTCGTCATGAACGTCATCATCAGCAGGCCCCGGATTATAAATTTCACGGTCCACTCCTTTTAAAACGACGCATGGGGATCATTCGCCAGGAAATCCATTTCTTCGGTCGTCGTGATTCGTCCTAGCGCTTCGTTACGGTGCGGAAATCTCCCAAACCGCTCAATGATAACCTTATGCCAGACAGCGTATTGCAGCCAGTCGGGGTTTTCATCCAAGGCCGCGATCAGGGCACAGGAACGTTCTTGCGCCCCAAGTGTCTCACTATGTTCGAAAGGCAGATATAGAAAGAGCCGTTCTTTTTGCCGCAACCCGCGGTCGAATCCTCTATCAACTGCCTCTTCAGCGACCTCCAAGGCCGACGCGTCGCCAGCAAATGCCTGAGCCGTGCCACGATGAAGGTTGCGTGGCACCTGGTCCAGCAACAACACCAGGGCCAGGGCACCGCGCGGGCTGCCACGCCAACCGTCCAGCGCTCCCGCGAACGCCAGCCTCGACAAATCGCCAAGCCGTAGCGCGACACGATCATCGAACTGCTTGTCGCCTGCAAACCAGAAAGGCTCATTCTCGGGGGAGAACCAGAAATCAAGGACATGTTCGATCCGGCTCATGCCTAATCCTTGAAGGTCCCGTGAGCGAACGTCGCGTAGAATTTACGCGTCGCGGCTCTATAGTACTGGGATTTGACGCTTGCCAATCTTACAAAAAATTACGTAATTGCTGCGTTCAAATTCGTCCAGCGCACATTAATAAAGCCGCTAACCGCTCCAATAATCAGAATCACCGTTGCAGCGATCATCCCGATCAAGATCGAATATTCGATCAAAGAGGCGCCGCTCGAATCACCGGCAAACCTACTCAGCGTGCTTTTCAATGCCGGTCCAAGTGCCCTCATCCGCATGTCCGACTCCACTTCATCTCACGTCACGTTGCTTTTCCCGGAGCTTTTGCCCAGTGCCCCGCGTATTTTCTTGGTTAGTATTACAATTATTAAACACAGCGTAAACCGAAACTGTAAACAAACCGTTTAGAAGCCTAAAATTTAATAACAATTTTTTGGAGTCTAATTTTACTCATCCTAGCGACTCCAAGAACGGATCCTCGACGTCCTCCCGCTACCCTTGCAATCTCCGGTGTGTCGGTCAATCAAGGGCGGACCACTTACATTTATGGTAGTCTGTTACGCCACAGAGATTTCTATGGGTTGCGAATTGTCTGGACCTATGACAACCAATAAAATCGGTACAATCAACAACGACTGCGCGGATAAGGATCAATTTGGCGAGCAACAAACGTAAAGCAGTTATTTCCGAAAAGAGGGAGAAGGCCCGACGCTGGCCTGAGGACGCGCGGCTCGCAACTTTGCAGGATTTTGACATTTTCGGCTCTGAACCCGATGTCGAGTTCGAAGGTTTGGCCCAAATAGCCGCGCATCTCTGCGATGCGCCGATAGGTTTGATCGTTTTTTCTGACGGCAACCGGCAGTGGATCAAAGCCAGTGTAGGGTGGAGCGCGCCGGCATTGAAGTCAGCCGCGTCCAGCGGACAATCGATACTGTTCAGCCAGGATATCCAGATCCTCGACGATTCCGGTAAAGACGGGACCTTCCGTAAAACGCCGTTCTACGCCGCAGATAAGGACTTGCGGTTTTATGTGGGTGTGCCGCTACTGGCTGGAGATTGTCTCCCGCTCGGGATGCTTTGCGTTTTGGACTACAAGTCCCGAAGCCTGAAAAGTTCTCAAAAAACAGCGCTGCGAGCCGTGGCCGACCAAGTGATGACCTTGCTGAATCGTCGAAAGGATCAGCAGCGATTACATAGTGTCATCGATAGCGTTCCTGACATTTTCATGATCCTTGCGAGCGACGGCACCATTGGCTTCCTGAACGATCAAGCCACCACCTTCCTGGGCTGCGGCAAGGCAGAAGGCATTGGAAGACACCTGGTGGAAATGCCGGTTTTCAAAGATGAGCTGGCGCTCGCTTCTAAGTTTTCCGAAGTGCTGGAGACGCCGACGCCAACACGGTTCGAGGTGGCCCTGAAAACCAGCGGCGCCTGGCTCGAAGTGGCCACCAGCAGCGCGCCTGCGGGTCTTGTGATTCAGATACGCGACATCACAGACAGCAAGCGCACTGATTTTCAGGACGCGACCGCAAGTCGGGCCTTGGAATTGGTTTCTTCCGGCGCCACGCTGGAAGAGGTCCTCGATTCCATCGCCCGGGCGGTCGATCAGCTCATGCCGGGCGTCAGCTCCTCTATATTATTGCTCGACCCCGACGGTATCCATGTCAGACACGGAGCAGCCCCCAGGTTGCCGGATTCCTATAACAAAGCGCTCCATGGGTTAGCCATCGGCCCGCGCACCGGGTCCTGTGGCACTGCCATGTACCGCCGGGAACCGGTGATCGTAACGGATATAGCGAACGATCCACTTTGGGAGGATTACAAGGACTTAGCCGTGCCTCACGGTTTACGGGCTTGCTGGTCCATTCCAGTCATTGCATCGAATGGCGAAGTTGTCGCGTCCTTCGCTCTCTACTGGAACGAGCCGAAAGCGCCGAAAGCCGCCGACCATGTAATGGTAGAGCGCTACGCCAATCTCGTAGCTGTCGCCGTGGAGCGCCACCGCAAGGACCATGCGCTCAAAGAGAGCGAACTGCGGTTTCGCGAGATTGCGGAAACCATAGGTGAGGTGTTTTGGATCAGCAGCCCGAAGGCAGATGAAATTTACTACGTCAGCCCGTTGTATGAAAAGTTCTGGGGCCAAAGCTGCGAAGAGCTGTACCGCAACCCGATGATCTGGGTCGACGCCATCCACGAAGACGACCGGCCGCAGGTCGACCCTGCGCCTCAGGAATTTCCAAATGGCAGCTATGACGCGCAATACCGGGTCGTCAGACCGGACGGTTCAACGATCTGGATTCAGGACCGCCATTTTCCGGTCTACGATTCACAAGGGACACTCCTTCGAGTGGTCGGTGTCGTTACCGACATAACCGAGCAAAAGATGGCTGCCGAGCGACTGAAGCTCCAGGAAGAGCGGTATCGGCTCGCCGCCAAGATTGTCAGCGATGTCATTTGGGATCGGGATATCGCCAGCAACACGGTCTGGTGGAGCGACGGGCTTCCAGAGGTATTCGGTCATGATTGGTCCGATCCCCACACAAGCAGGCAGTTGTGGAGGGAGCACGTTCATCCCGATGATCGCGAGCGCGTTTTCAAGGAGTTGCAAGACTTGGTCGAGAACGACGCCGGGTTCTGGTCCATGGAGTACCGCTTGCGCCGAGCCGACGGAAAGTATGTAAACGTCTCAAACGATATCGTCATTATCCGCGATAAAAACGGCAAGGCGGTTCGGATGCTCGGCTGCACGACCGACATCACCGAACGAAAGGTCATGGAAGAACAGGTTCGTCAGTCCCAACGGCTTGAAGCGGTTGGACAGATCACCGGCGGCGTCGCTCACGATTTCAATAATTTACTGACCGTGATCTTGAGCAACGCCGAAGAACTGGAGGAGAATCTCCCCCCGAGCTCTTCCCTTCAGGCGCTTGCGGAACTGACACGCATTGCCGCGGAGCGAGGCGCAGAACTGATCAGCAGCTTGCTGGCCTTTTCTCGCCAACAACCGCTCAACCCTAAACCAACGGATGTCAATGCTCTCATTTCAAACATGGCGAACCTGCTAAGACGGGCATTGGGCGCACAGATCTCTATTTCCATGCGCCTGAACGGAAGTCCCGCCCAAGCCATGGTCGACAGCCCTCAACTCGAAAGCGCGATTCTGAACCTTTGCATCAACGCCCGAGACGCCATGCCGGAAGGCGGCGAGTTGATCATAGAAACCGAAAACGTTTCTGCCGCATCGGACGCGGTTCTCCAGAAAGCCAACCTACAAACCGGCGACTATCTGCTTCTTTCGGTGACCGATAACGGCTCGGGCATGGACGCGCAAACACTTGCCCATGCCTTCGAACCCTTCTTCACGACCAAGGAAGTCGGGAAGGGCAGCGGTCTGGGTCTCAGTATGGTTTATGGGTTCGTGAAACAATCCAAGGGACACATTGACGTTCAATCAAAACCCGCCAAGGGAACCCGTACAAGGCTCTACTTCCCCCTTGCGCAAGGTGATGCGCCGCAAAGGACGCATCAGACACGCAGGCCCAGAAGTGCTGCGGGGACCGAGAGGATTTTGTTGGTGGAAGATGATGATCTGGTACGCCGAAACGTTTGCAGCCAACTGACGCTGCTGGGCTACGACGTGACCAGTGTTGCCGATGGCCATCAAGCTTTGCGAAAACTCGAGGAAGGTCGCTTCAATCTATTGTTTACGGACTTGGTTATGCCAGGCGGAGTTAGTGGTCAGAAACTTGCCACGGAGGCAAGACGCCTGGACCCGGCACTGCCAATAATCTTTAGCTCGGGGTACTCCGAAGACGCTGTTGTGGGTAAAAGGGGTCTGGAAACCGGCGTTCATTTGCTGGCCAAGCCATATCGCCGCCATCAGCTTGCCGAAACGGTTCGCAAGGCCCTCGACACCGGCACGTAGGGAACCGAAGGGTTGACGCCGGGTCAGCTTCCTACGGCACTGTGACTCCAAAGCGCGGCATCGGATTTTCCATACCGCGAAGAGAATACTCTCCCAGCGCCCGCCAGTCGGCCGACCTCGCCGATGCAGGCCTGTCCCTGTGATGATCATCTCAGGGACAGGCCCTTGCCAACTCCTTCAAGCTGCGGCTTTCCAGAACCCCTCCGCGGCCGATGCCCGGCAGAAATCCGCGAAGTCACGGGGCTCCCGCCCGAGGGCCCTTTGCACACCATCACCCAGGAACTGGTTCCGTCCGTCCAGTGTTTGACGGCATATCTCCGTCAGGATGTCGGCAATGAAGGCTCCGCTGATCGCGACCATGGATGCGCGGAATGACTCCAGGGAGATTGCGCGGTAGTCGATCTTGCGCCCCAAGACAGAAGAGACCTCGGCTGCGGCGTCCGCGAAGCTCAGTAACCGCGGACCCGTCACTTCATAAAGCTCACCCGCATGACCCTCCTCGGTTAAGGCAGCGACTGCTACATCGGCGATATCGTCGGCATCGACGATTGGCTCAAGCATCTCGCCCGCCGGAAGAGCGATCGCGCCGCCGAGAAGATGCGGGAGCAGATAGCCCTCGGTGAAGTTCTGAGCAAACCACGCGCACCGAACCAAGGTATACGCCACACCGCTGTCCGCAACGATGGCCTCGCAACGCTGTGCATGCAGTTCTCCGCGACCCGATAGGAGGACGAGACGTTGGACGCCCGCTTCGGCGGCAATCTTCGTTAGCGCCTCGATCTTTTCCGCCGCGCCCGGGAACGCGAGGTCGGGAAAGTAGGAAATGTAGATGGCTTTAGTGCCGGCAACAGCAGCGCGCCACCCCTCCGGCCTGTCCCAGTCAAAAGGTAGCTTGGCTTGGCGCGATCCTTCACGCACCACCTCCCCACGGACTCGCAGTCGCTTGCCGATACGAGAGCCGGTCTTGCCGGTAGAGCCGATAATGAGAATTGGCTGAGTGGACATTGCTGTTCTCCTTCAGGTTTCCAATTGAGCGGGAGCGCTACCGCATCTCCCCTTCCCAACGAACTTTACACGATGTAAATTGACACCATGACAATTAGGTGGAGGTTTACACGGTGTCAAGTAAAATTGGCGATACGCAAACCAGAATTTTGGCTTCAACCTGGGAACTCCTTGAAAATGCGAGAGGAAAAGAAGTGCGTATGGCCGATATTGCCAAGCACGCAAAGGTCAGCCGTCAGGCCCTTTATCTCCATTTTCCCTCGCGCAGAGACCTCTTGATCGCGACAACGCACTACATCGACAAGATGAAGGACGTGGACGCCAGGTTAGCCGCCAGCCGCTCGGCGAAGAACGGGCGGGATCGGCTCAATGCCTTTATCGAGGCCTGGGGAAACTATATTCCCGAAATTCACGGTCTCGCGCGGGAGTTAATGGCCATGAGCGACAGGGATGAGGCCGCCAAACTTGCCTGGAACGAGCGAATGACTGCCCTGCGCCAAGGATGCCATGCCGCGGTGATGGCTTTGCGCCGGGATGGGTGCCTCTCTCCTGAGCACACTGTCGAGACGGCAACGGATATTCTTTGCGCGCTGGTCTCGGTGAGAAACTGGGAGTACTTCACGATTGACCGCAATTGGTCTCAACGAACCTACGTCACGAAGATGAAGACCGTCGCCAAACAACTTCTCGTCGGTCAGGCATCACCCGAGTTACCCTGACGCCGCCACGCTCACCCACCAATGTCCGATAATGACGTCATGTGATGGTGGAATGCTTGAGAATGGCCGCGACAATTGCTTCTGGACGGTCTTCTTGCACAAGGTGCCCGGAATCCGGAATCAGGGTGCAGGGACGATTGGAAATCAGCGTTGCTAGTTGCTGCCCTGTCTCAGATGGAATCCATTCGTCTTTTTCACCCCACAGAACAGACACCGGACAGTCCATGGCGTCATATAGGCCCTGAACCTCGTCGGTGTAACTCTGGTCCATTTGTGCGATTTGCCGATAAAAGGCGGCCTGGCCAACCGGCCCCAACCACGGCGCGCTGTAGATCTCGACCGCCTCTTCCGACAAGGGATTGAATGCTGCGGTTTGCAAGTACGCCCTCAACAATGCCTGGTGCATGTATTCCGGCATGCCTGAAAAGGCCGCCTCGTGATCACGCACATGTTGAACGAAGGGTGATCCCCATGGGGCCAATGCAACAGCGTCGAAGATTGTCAAAGCCGCGTAGCGCAAACCATTGAGATAATAGGCACGCAGAGCCGTCGCGCCGCCAAAATCATGAGCAAGCACATGTGGTCGATCCAGATTCCACTCATTGAACATTGCGGCAAGCACTCGGTTTTGAACGGCGAGCGATACATCTTGATCGTCTCGCATTTCAGACTGCCCGTAACCAACGAGGTCAAAAAAGTAAACCGTATACAGATCGACAAGGTGCGGCACGACCCTGCGCCAGACCTGTGAGGAGAAGGGCGTGCCGTGGATGGCGACCAAGGGTGGGCCATTTCCCAGCTGTCCCCATCTAACGGCATTGCCTTCAATGACCGAAGTATTTGGTAGGTCCAACATAGTTGCGGGCCTCACTGTCATATTTACATATAGCTAACTGACTATATAATGACAGTCATGGATCGATCAATGCAGATAAAAGCAATGGCCAGCGAGACCCGCATGAAAATTTTGCAGCTCCTGGTCAAGCCGCAAACGCATTTCGGGCAGCAGTGGTCTGCTGATCCTGTTGAATTCGGGGTTTGTATGACACTGATAGCGGAAGCTTTGGAAGTAGCCCAACCAACCGCTAGTCGACACTTGGAGATACTTAGGCAGGCGGGTTTCATCTCCGTTCGTAAGCACCAAAAGTGGTCTTACTGCAAACGAAATGAAGACGTCATTCAAGACTACTTAGCTTGGTTGGGACGGGCATTGTCAGCGGCTGGTTGAATCTACCAAACCAACCAATACTAGTGCCTTTCCAGAAAATGGCTGGGGCGGCAGGATTCTCAGCCATGAAAATGAATCCCCTTACGTGCCAATAACTTATTGATCTTTATGATCATTTCAATGAGAAAGTGTTACGACGAACTGTCACTTACTCTAGCTACGAGAGATCATGTCACTAGCCACAAATTTAGTACGACGTGGGTCGGTCTACTATGTCCGGGTCACGGTGCCGGCAGACCTTCAGGAAATATTTGGGAAAAGGGAGATCGCACGATCTCTGCACACCAAGGACCCCATGGAGGCTCGCAAACGTTCGTTCTCGGTGTTGGATGAAATCTATCAGAATTTTGAAGCGGCGCGACAGCGTCGCTGCCCAAGCGATGAGGCCATAAAAAAGGCGGTCTGGTCTTTCTTTAAAAGGGAACTGGTGATCGACGAGATTGAACGACAGCAAAACCGGGGAAGCGAGAGTCTGCTCGAGAGAAACAAATTGTTTCGAGACCCGGAAATGGCAGCTTTGAGAAAGCACCTTGCAGAAGGAGAGACGGCATTAGTCGAATGGGCGGCGGACGAAATTATCAAAAGGAATAAGTTTCTAATCTCGAAAGAAAGTCGAGGCTATGAGCAGCTCTGCCATCTGATTGCAAAAGCGAAAATTGAAGCACTTCGGTTAGCGAAAGAGCGAGATCAAGGTATTTTCGAAGGGTCGCCGAACCCTGAGATGGTTGCGCAGCCATCAAAGGAAGAAACAGGCCAATCAGCGCCTCCGGGCCGATCGCTTGCAAACCTGTTTGAGCTTTATGCACGAGAGAAGGCTGAAACGATCAAGGCCGACACTCTCGATCAAAACCGCAAAGCCGTTGCCCTATTTTTTGAATTCGTCGGCAGGAGCTCCGGAGCAGACACTCTAACGCGCAAGAACGTAGCCGCCTGGAAAGACGCTTTGAACGCCTGGCCAAGAAAGGCAGCAGAAATCACTGAACTGAAGGGTCTCGACTTTCGAGCAACGATCGAGGTCAATCGTGCCCTCGGGCGGCCGACGATCTCACAGAGGACGATCAACAAGTATCTCACGGCCTTGAGTGGTTTTTGCCGGTGGCTTCGGTATAGGGGTGACATCAACGATAACCCTGTAGAGGGAAACCTCACTTCACTCAGAAGAGATCGGCAGGAAATTGCGCCCTATTCATCCGAGCAACTGAAAACCATCTTCAATTCCCCTCTTTTCACCGGTTGTCTTTCGGATGCCAAAGAGCATGAAAGTGGCAACCATCTAGTGCTTGATCACCGCTTCTGGCTCCCGTTGCTATCACTCTTTTCCGGTGCTCGTCTGGGCGAACTTTGCCAACTGCTCGTGGAGGATGTCCGGGAAGAAAGCGGAACCTGGATCATTCATATCACCACCGATGGAGACGAAGCGAAGCGGCTCAAGACGAAGAACGCCTATCGGGTCGTACCTCTCCATTCCGAACTTATCCGTTTAGGGTTCTTGCGGCATGTCTCCACTCAAAATAAGCGAAGCGCGAGGCGGCTCTTCCCGGAGATTAAACCCGATGCCCGCGGCTTCCTCTCAGGCTTCCCCAGTCGATGGTATGGCCGTTATACGAAGCGAATAGGCGTAAAGGAGGACAAATCTCTCAATTTTCACTCCTACCGTCATTCGTTCATCGATGCACTTCGGAGAGCAGGCTACTTCAAGGAGGCCTACCAACCGCTGATCGGCCATGCCGGAGCAACCGTAACCGACCGCTATGGACGCCTGCCCGACGGTACTCTTGCTAAACGCCTCGAGATGGTAGAAGCCGTCTCCTATCCTGATCTTGACCTTTCACACCTTTATGATTCCGAAAATGTATAGATGGGCACTGCTTGGCAAGTTGGCCTCGATCTCACGTACGGGCGGCAAATTGCTTGCACATCGGGCGCCCCATAAATCATCTGCGACGAGAGATCATGAGTAAATTGAACCGAGGTCTTGGTCGGAAAATCGATCGCGTACTTTATCTTGAATCCATCAAACGATCAGGCTTGCCCGCCGCACCTCATCTCCATGGAATGCTGGAGATAGCCCCTGAATAATCATCAGCGGTACATAGTATATTGCTGCCTGGCGCTGGAAAGGACGCTTCTCTAAGAGCCGTCAAGTTAGGCAAGATCAAGGGTCCGTTTGGTTGGGCGCACTAAGCGATAAAACAGATTCGCAATTCAATTGTTTATTGCAAATTGAGGTAGGTATAGAGGGGCAGGTTGCGCGTATGCTGGCCGCCGCCAGTCTCGTTGAACTGCTTAAGCTGGTTCTGCACTCGGAAACTGATAAATGACCAAATGTCATCGTAATGTCATGGAAAGGTCATGTGATTCGGGCGAATTTTCGCCTTTTGCGTGATGGCTGCCAGGGATCGAAGCGATCTGGGCTCTAGCCTACGATGCACCCTTTGTGGGTGAATGCCATCTGGCTAGCTCGGTAAGGATGGAGAAGCTCCCGCAACTGAATTTAGCCTTCACACCTGCCTTCTCAAATACCGAGTGGGTCAGATAGCAGGCAAACAGCGGACCCGAAGAATTTTGGCCACCAGACACCCCCGAAGCATGGGCTCATATGAGAGAAGTCTTAGGTGGCCAACTATAAGAATGTAGGTCCAGCCTCTAGAAATCCGCTGAGAAATCCTAACCTTATAGAGGCGCAGTTAAAGCGCTGATTTCCAACAACCTAGGCCAGGAGGGCGCGGTAAAGCGGTGGATGATCGCCTAAGCACTGCTGAATAGCCTCAAGACAAATGCCTCCGTTGATTGGCAATACTGCGATCCCGCTCACGCCCTCATGCACGTTCTGATGAAACGCATCTTACGAAAAATTGGCTACCCACCTGGTCTTCAGAACGCGGCCGTGCAAACTGTTCTCCAACAAGCAGACGGGCCGTTCATCGACCCTACGGAAAAAGAAAACGCGCGGCAGCCAATGCCAAGACCAGCAAGAAAACCGTCTCGGCCACGACGATAAAGACGAACTTACCATCGACCTTGGCAATCTCGCCTAAGTTTGTCTTGATACCGATAGCAGAGATCGCTATCGCCAGCAGCCAAGCCGACAGTGACTTGATAACCGCTACAACCGCGTCCGGTATCACCCCAAGATTAACCAGAATTGCCGCCGCCACAAAACACACCAAAAACCAGGGCAAACCAAGGCGAGCCGTGCCGCTGTGGCGAAAGCCAATCATGACGATCAACATCACGATTGGTAACAGCGCCACACGAACCATTTTTACGAATGTCGCGACGACCCCAGCCTCTTCACTGACGGAATAACCCGCGCCAACGACCTGTGCGACATCATGAATGGTCGCCCCGATCAAAAACCCCGTTTCTAAGTCGGAGAAATCTAGGCACTTGAATAGAATTGGGTAGCAGATCATGGCTACGGTCGATAACGCAGTAACAGCGATAACGACGAAAAGAACGTCGCGGTCCCTTCCCTCCTTTTGAGGCAACACCGACGCTATAGCCAAGGCGGCAGAGGCTCCGCAAATCGCCACCGAGCCTCCAGCCAGGAAGCCAAAGGCCGATTTTCTACCGACCATGCGAGACAGTGCGACACCAGCGCCAAGCGTAAGAATGACGAGAAGGAACACAGCGACAATCGGCCATAC
The DNA here is from genome assembly GCF_014191775.1 of Limibacillus halophilus. Taxonomy (NCBI): domain Bacteria; kingdom Pseudomonadati; phylum Pseudomonadota; class Alphaproteobacteria; order Rhodospirillales; family Rhodovibrionaceae; genus Limibacillus; species Limibacillus halophilus. The sequence goes on from NZ_JACHXA010000006.1 coordinate 65,540, forward strand.
CCCCAAGAGCTGGATATCGCCCAAACTTAAGCGGAATCCAAGCAACGCAACGGCAAGCCGAAGCAGACTCTTTGATGAGAAAGCAATCCCAGGAGCGCACTTACTTTCGGTCGCCAGGAAATTGAACGCCATACCGATCAACAACGCAAACAACATGACAGGCGCGGCATAATGCTCGGCAAGAAAGGTCGCAGCGCCCGCGATGACTGCTGCAAGCGCGGTGCCGCCAAAATTCTCTTTCACGGAGACGATGGCACGGTCGGTCATGGATGCGGACATATGTCAAAGCTCATAGCTTTTAGAGGTTGGAAATTGCCATGCGTCGATGTGCTAGCGCATGGCCGCATGCATTGGAGGAGTAACGGGTTACTGACTGGCGCTTTTGGAAACGTAAGCCTGTATGCGATCGGCCAGCCCCGGTGCTGCTGCCGAGCGAGTAAGCTCCGACAAATCTTGGTCTAAGTCCGCAGACCTGTCGCGCGTGTTCCGCAGCAAGCTACTCGCAGCCGCCAAAGTCAGGAAGCTGCTTTCCTTGGCGATGGTTTCAATCAACGATGACCAGTCTTCACTTTCAGTGATCTGCTGCACCACACCCAAGCCCAAGCCCTCTTCGGCCGTGAAGACGCGAGAGGTTCTCAACAACTCGCGTGCCACATCCCTTCCAACCAATTGGGCGAACCGACGCGTTCCCAGCACGATGCCAAATTGCAGACCAGGCATCTTGAACGTAGTACCCGCGGCCGCAACTCTACGGGCGCAGGAGCAAAATATGTCGGCCCCTGCACCAAAGCAACGGCCATGCCCAATCGCCATCGTGTTCATCGGCGCCGTATATATCTTCTGGAGAAGCATTTCTATTCGGACAAAACGATAAAGCAGGTCTGCGTCCGTTTGCTCTTCAAGGCCGGACAAATCAAACCCAGCCGAAAAGGCTCTGCCGCTACCCGAGAAGACGACGAGGCGCGATTCTCGCTGCACCGCTTCATCGAGGCCGCGAATCAATTGTTCAACCATCTCCGCATTGACGGCATTGAGTTTCTCCGGCCTATTCAGCATCAAATGCGTGACAGAGCCCTCGTGCGAGATGCCTACGGCGGTTCGGTCCTGATGAGCGTGAGATTTTTGCATTATCCGGTAATCATTCCTTGCTGGGATCGGTCTTTGTCCATTCAGATAACACCTCTGCGTTATGTTCGCCCAGTTCGGGTGGGTTCCGATAAACGCCGAGATCATATCCGGAAATTCCAACCGGATACTTGACAGTCTGAGTCTCGACGCCATTTGGCAGCCGAAGCGGACAGACTAATCCCATGTACTTTATCTGCGGATCGTTCAGTATCTGCTCAAAATTATTGATTGGCGCACAGGGTACGTTGCGACTGTCCATTTCAACGAGCCAGGCAGAGGCGCTCTTTTTAAGGAATTCCGGCGCCAGCAGTTTAACAAGTTCCACCTGATTCCTTGCCCGATCCGCTTGCGTCAAGAAACGAGGGTCTACAGCTATGTTGGGTAGGCCCACCGCATCACAAACCTCTTTCCAAAGACGGTCGTTACCCGCGGCAATCACAAAGTAGTCGTCGGCTGCCTTGAAGGCCTGATAGGGCGCGTTCCTGGGATGTGCGGAGCCAAGACGTTTCGGCACTTCTCCGCTTCCGAAAAACTCGCTGCTCTGCAAGGCCGAGACGCCGAGCAGGCTTCCGACCATGGAACAGTCGATTCGCTTGCCTATCCCCGTTCGCTCTACCTCTCGCATAACGGAAACAATGGAGAAAGCGGCATAGAGTCCGGCACAAAAATCCCCGACCGGTACGCCGCACTTTACCGGCGGCGCTCCGTCTTCCCCCGTCACGCTCATGATCCCGGCCATTGCCTGAACTGTGACATCGAAGGCACCCTTACTGGCATTCGGCCCTTGCTGTCCGTATCCGGATATCGAGCAGTAAATAATTCTCGGATTGATTGCAGAAAGCGCTTCGTATCCTAACTCAAGACGGTCGAGGACTCCCGGGCGATAATTCTCCAGCAGCACATCGGCGGATGAAACCAGTGTCTTCAACGCCTGCCGATCCCCTGGGTCCTTAAGGTCGAGTGCTATGCTCCGCTTGTTGCGGTTCAAAGACGCAAAATTTTCACTGTAAGCTTCACCCTCTGACGGTTTGCTTAATGGCGGCCAGTTTCGCATACCGTCACCACCGTCGGGGCGCTCGACCTTGACCACATCAGCACCTAAATCGGCCATCAATGATCCTGTGAACGGCCCAGCAGCGATCTGGCCAAGCTCAAGTACACGAATACCCGCGAGCGGCCCAATCGGGCCGCTCGCTTGGCTTTTTTGTCCTGTTGTCATTCCGCTGCCCCACGGACCTCGCTTGGCACCATTTCCTCACGCAGCATCTGGGTGAAAATCTGCCGGGCACGACGTAGCGCTTTGTCCGGCTTCAGGAACAGTTCGGAATAACCCTCGTCTGGAACATCAAACATCGCTTGCTGCTTCTCTAGGGCCCAATGGTCTTGTGCGACGACATCGGGGAACATTGATGCAACCCGTTTAGCGGTGCTCATCGTCGGATCGCCAGCGGACTTATGATCCGCCTTGCAATTCACGCACCACCACCAAATGTGGTTCTTTTCGTCGACGGGTGTATGGAAGTGATAGAGCACATAGCCCCGTTCTTTATCGGTGCCTAGTTCACCTGGCGGCGCATTGCGCATTTCAACACGCGTGAAAGCTGGGCTAACCATCTGATGGGTGTGGAAGCGATCGACTACATCGTAAACAAACCAATCCTGCAGATAGGGCGGCTGGTTGTAGTTTCTAACCTCTCGGATGGTTTTTACATATCTGTTCCCATCGACCTCGTCTTCTTCGTACTTGATGGGAATCTTGCTGTTCTCGAAATCTCCGATGTTGCCGTCATGGAGCGGATAGAAATGCGTGATATCGAGTAGGTTTTCGATCAGCAAAAGATAGTTTGCCGGGATTCTCATTGGCCCGGAATCAATGTTTTCGAAATCTGGATCAGCCAACTCCGGTGTTCGGGGAGGTTTCCGATCATCCTTTCGCGCAGGATCGCCCGGCCAAACCCAAACCAAGCCATCCTGTTCGATGACCGGAAAGCTATTGACCTTGGCTTGCGCCGGGATTTCCTGATCCATCTGCGATGGGATCAAGGTACAGCGTCCCTTATCGTTGTAGCAGAGACCGTGATAAGCACATTCCAAGGTGCCGTCTTCTTTGAGGCGGCCCTCCGACAAAGGAAACCTTTTGTGTGCGCAACGGTTGTCCAGCGCAGCGATTCCTCCATCCTTTGTTCGCCAAATCACCATCACTTTACCGGCAACCTTATGCTCGGTAAGCTTTTCAGGCTCAAACTCCTTTGAAAAGCCGACCACATACCAGCAGTTCTTCACCGATTGATAGGGGCTGATTGAATTCGGTGGAGTCGTCATCTTGTTTCTCCTTGTTTGATCATCTCGCAATTCCATTTTCTCGCCGGTTCCAACCAGCTTTAGTAATCCAAAACGAGGCATGGTGATTTGGCACGCGAACAACAGATCAGCATGAACTGACTGCGGTCTTCTTCATCTAGCACCGAATCTCGGTGGTCCGGTTCACCGCTCAGATAACGCGTCATGCAAGACCCGCAGTATCCTTCCTCACATTGGGTATCGACCGGCAACCCATTGTCCCTGAGGACGTCCACAATCGAGCTGTCAGAAGGGATGTCAAAGACCTCTCCAGTACTAGCAATCTTAACCTTGAAGGCGCTATTCTCCGTCGCTACCAACACATTCTCATCGCTTGATGCGGCGAAGTATTCGAAATGAACGGATTTCCTGGGCCAATGCTCGGACGCTGATTTTACGGCTTTCATGAAGCCGCTAGGACCGCAGTAGTAGAGATGGGTATCTTGGTCGTTGCTTTTCAGGAATGCGTCAATATCCAGACCGCGCGCTGGGTCCCCACCATCATGATAAATTCGCACTCGTCCGTTTTGGATTCTTGGGGTCAAGAACTCTAAAAATGCCGTCGTATCAATGGACCGAGTGCAGTAATGGAGTTCATACGACGCTTGTCGGCTCTCCAGTTCCTGCAGCATTGCAATCATTGGGGTTACGCCGATACCGCCAGCAAGCAGAATGTTGTGGTTGGCGTCCTGGTTCAGAGGAAACAGATTGCGGGGGCTAGATATGAATACTTCGCCGCCCTCGATGAAGGTGCGGTGAATTTCCTTCGACCCACCGCGCCCATCAACTTCACAAAGGACAGCGATCTCGTACCGTGACCTGTCAGCAGGATCACCGCAAAGCGAGTACTGACGAACGACTTCGTTAGGCAAGAAAACGCTGATATTTGCCCCAGCGGTGAAGGGGGGTAGCGGCGTAGCGTCCAAGCTCTCGAATACATACCGTCGAATCTTGTCGGTTTCACAAATAACCCGAGCAATTCGGAGCTTTATTCTCTTATCAGTGCTTTCGGTTGCCATTCTGATTACTTCACTTTATTCCCGGCATGAATTTTATCGTATTTCTGCTCTAAACCTGCTCCTAACGGCAATGCGAGGGGCTGTCCGCCAGTGCAATTGGTGAAGATTATGCTTCATTAAATAAGACATAAAAAACGATATATTCTATATTAATTAGTTCAAATTTATTGATCTATAGGTTTGACTTCGGAACCGTCGGGTTCAGTTAGGCTCAGCGCTTTGCGCTTGAGCCTAACTGATTGAACACCCGTTTATTGAGAGATTGAGTATTTAGCTGGGAAAGGGGTACTCCAAGGCCCGAGCTTTGATGAAGGAGCCTTCGGCGACGTTCGTATAGCGGATTTGATGCCCCCGGAATTCTATCATGCTCTTGAATATTTTCATGGCCATCGGATCACTGTTCGCCAGGTCCTGCATCGCCTCACCCGAAACCTTGCCGATCTCCCTCATGATATCATCGGATAGTTCCTTCACAATCGTGCCATGGTCATTGACAAAACTATCAAGGACCGGTCCAGACCGTGCTTGAAACTCAGCGAGCATAACCTGATTTGTGGCATAGGCGCAGTTTTCGACGATGGCCTTCAGTTCATCTTCCAAACTGTCCCACTTTTCAGCATTGACGAAGAGTTCCAGCACCGTACCAGGCTCATGCCAGCCGGGGGTGTAATAGTACTTGGCGTAGCGGTAGAACCCCATCGATGCCTCGCCATAGGGATTGTTCCATTCCGCCCAATCAATTGCCCCAGAGGCCAGAGCGCCAGGCACCTCACTTCCAGGAAGATTGACCACTGTCGCGCCGAGACGAGACATGACTTCGCCACCCAAACCTGGCATGCGCATCTTCAGGCCTTTGATGTCGTCCAGGCTGTTAACTTCCTTGCGGCTCCAACCAGGATGCTGGATGCCAGTGTTTCCACAGGGCAGGAATTTGCAGCCTAGAGCCGAACGATAAAGCTCATCGCAAAGGTCGCGGCCACCACCGAAATGGTACCAGGCATTGTATTCCTGAGCGGTCAAGCCCATCGGAAAGTTGCTAACGAGCTGCGTGGCGGGCGCTTTGCCCTTCCAGTAGTAGGGAGCGCCATGTCCCATTTCAATGTTGCCCGCTCCCACGGCATCGATCGATTCGAAAGCCGGAACGATTTCGCCAGATGCAAACAATTCAATCGTCAACCGACCACCGGTTGCACGCGTAACCTGATCGGCGAAATGCTGGGCTCCGGTTCCCAGCCCCGGGAGGTTCTTCGGCCAAGTGGTAACCATGCGCCACTTCCGGCGATTCTGGCTGATTGCCGGTGAAGCAAAAGTTGCGGCCGCCCCTGCCCCTACCAACCCGGCCGATGAGGCTATAAACGTCCTGCGCCCTAATTGTGACTTCTTCATACTTGATCTCTCCCTAATGCTCTTTGTTTTTGTTGGCTCGGAAATTCCTGCCAGATCGGTGACATCGGTTCAGCCTTCGGACTGACCTGTAAAAACGAAAGCTTCAAACTTTCTCACCTGCCAACATTGTCCAAGTCAGCAGACTTCTCAACAAACGATATTTTCTTGGTTATAAACACCAATTTTTTTGATATTTCTGTGGTAGAGTCTATTGACACTTTCCGCCTCAACGACAATGGACGAGGGGCTCATGAACTTCCGACAACTAGAGACGCTGTATTGGGCTACCCGCCTGGGCAGTCTTATTGCCGCTTCCGAAAGATTAAACGCGACGCAATCGACCGTCTCCATGCGTATCCAGGAACTTGAGAACGAGTTTGGAATTGAACTGTTCGACCGTTCCCAAAGAACGGCGCGCGTGACGCCCAAAGGGCGCGAAATGGCACGCTATGCGGAAGAAATTCTAGCTCTAGCATCGTCAATGCGAGAAAATTTAGCGGCCCCGAGCAGCCTACCAGGATTGATGCGTATCGGTGTCGCCGAGGTGGTTTCAGCCACATGGCTACCAAATTTTGTGACAAACGTGCGTCGTCAATATCCGAAGATCAGCATAGAGTTCGATGAAGCTCTCACCCAAAACCTGATTGACGGACTCGAGAGCGGTGACCTGGACATTATTTTTATTGCTGGCAGGGCTCCAGGCCGAGAATTGACGACTATGTCACTTGGATTTGTGGATATGAACTGGGCTGCCAGTCCCGAGATTTCTCTTCCAAACCGCCGGCTCAAGGCGCGTGACCTCGAAAAGCACCCGACTATCACTTTGACCCGCGAATCGCACCACTATGAGCAGATAGAAAAATGGTTTGTAACCGGCGGCGCCCGGTTTAGAAGACCATTCACCTGCAAGAGCTTAAACGTCTGCATCCAGCTCGCCAGCGCCGGGCTTGGCGTCACTTTGGTACCTGCCGAGTTTTATCCGCAAGCCTTCGTAGAAAAGCGCCTTCACATCCTAGAAACCTCACCCGAAATGCCCCCGGTAGAATTCAACGCCGTCTACCGAGATAACCATCTACAATCTGCAGCGGTTGTCCTCTGTCAGTTGGCGCAAAAAGCGAGCAGTTTTCGCCAACTCGCGCTACGCGACAAGGCTTGAGCGGCAAACAGTTCCCGGATCAAATCAGTTGAACAAAACCCTGGGAAGCCAAGTCGAGATGTCAGGATAAAGCCACAAAACGCCCAATGCTATCAGTTGGATTGCGACAAAAGGCATAACCCCTCGGTAGATTTCTGTTGTCCGAATTGAAGGCGGTGCCACGGCGCGAACGTAAAACAACGCCCATCCGAATGGCGGCGTCAGAAAGCTTGTTTGTAGATTGACGGCAATCATCACACCCAACCACACAGGACTTATGTCGGCATGAAAGAGAGCCGGAGCTACAATTGGCACAACGATAAAAACAATCTCAATAAAATCGAGAATGAACCCAAGCAAGAAAATCACCACCATAACGATCAACATTGCTGTGGTGAAACCGCCGGGCAATCCGGTTAGAAAGTGATGGACCAATGCGTCACCACCGAATCCCCTAAACGTCAGCGAGAAGATCGACGCTCCTAACAGGATGCCGAAAACCATACAGGTAATTTTTACGGTGCTTTGCGATACTGAGCGCAACAAATCCCAAGAAAGTTGCCCTTTTGCAGCCGCCAGAATTGTCGCCCCGACACCACCAAATGATGCAGCTTCGGTGGGCGTTGCTAGCCCTCCGATTATGGACCCAAGAACCGCCAGAACCAGCAGGCACGGTGGCAGCATTGCCGAACAGAGGTCAAGAAGCAGCGCCTTAAGCTTCACGTCCTGGTCATAAAATGCAGGGCTCACTTCTGGCTTCCTGATCGCTAGGAATACCAACCAAGCGACATAGAACCCTACAAGCATTAGCCCAGGCAACAAAGCCCCGGCAAAGAGATCAATCACACTAAAAGGCTCGAAAATGAAATTCCCTTTGGCAAGTTGAGACTCGGTGTAAACCCCTGCAAGCGCATCACCCAGAATTACCAGGGCTATGGAGGGAGGAATGATCTGACCAAGAGTTCCAGACGCACAGATGACGCCGACCGCGAGTTTCTTGTCATAGCCGGCGCGCAACATTGTGGGGAGACTAAGAAGGCCCATCGTCACAACGGTCGCACCAACGATCCCTGTTGCTGCGGCGAGGAGCATACCGACGAGCGTCACCGAGATTCCAATCCCACCACGCACCGCCCCGAACGCTTGCCCCATCGTCGTGAGAAGCGCCTCGGCTATCTTGGAGCGCTCCAGCATAACCCCCATGAAGACAAATAGGGGTATGGCAACCAAAACTTCATTCGTCATGATGCCGAAGTAACGTGCCGAAATGGAGGAATAGAAGAAAAAATCGAAAACACCAAATAATGAACCTGCAAGGGCCATTAATATGGAAACACCAGCCAATGTGAATGCCACGGGAAATCCAAACATGATAAAAACACCCGTGAAAACTAATAATAAAATAGCGAATATTTCATTCACTGGCATGGCACTTCCACTTCACCTCGTACGATTTCTTCCTGGCTCTGACTAGTGCAGCCGGCATCGCCACCTGTCAGCACAATCAAGCTCCGACAAGCCATTGAGATGCCTTGCGCACCTAGACTGGCGCAAAACGGCAGCATTGTTGATTTCAAGAGAAACAATCCTGGCAGCCCACCAGCTTCCGGGGAGCCTTCGAGACGGTTTATCGAAAGGTTGACATAGGGGTACGCAAACCAAAAAACTACGCCGACCATAGGGAGCAAGAAAAAAAGGACACCGAGTAGATCGGTCAACGCCTTCTTTCTCTCACTTAAACCCTCGTAAATAATGTCTACACGGACGTGCGCTTTATGAAGAAGGGTGTGCCCCATGGCCATCATGATTATCGAGCCGTGAGTCCAAACGTACATTTCTTGGAGCCAGACCCAGCCTAAGTCGAAAACATACCGGAGTATGGCCACGACGCAGGTGTTCAACACCAGAATGGGAACCAGCCAGGATATGCACCGCCCCAACCAGTCGTTCACCGTGTCGATACCGTCGGCTAGATTGATGAGAAATCGTTGCCAGCCTCGGGCACGACTCCTGAGCTCATTGTTTCCTGAATGCATATCAGCCTCAAAACAAGGGTGCGGAAAGGCAGTCGAGATTGCCATTCCCATACCGCCACCTCTGGATCAGAACCCAATCAGGCATAGAGCCGCAGCAAATTTGTCGCTGCATACATAGCTTGATACAAGGAATCGAGTCACCGAAGGTTGTGACGAAATACGGTCAATCTACGTGGGGCGGATTGGAGGTTCTACGCTTAGCCCGGTCCTCAACACTCCCCCATTGAATCTGGGCCATCATGCTCTCGTATCGCTCATACACGATATCTACCTCCCGATCATCTTATTGATTCTTGCTATTGAACCTTCACTAACTGAGCGCTTCAACACAATGGAAAAAAATTGTGCAATTAACTTCAATTTTTTACATCTATTTGGATAAACGCAATCTAATGGGCGATATATAGGGCCCTACTTATGAGGGTTTATGGTGCTCGCGTACCAATAGCATCGTTTCTAGCATCACGGACAACGCCAAACTGCCACCATTTCACCCCATGAAAGAAGTCTTAGGTGGCCAACTATAAGAATGTAGGTCCAGCCTCCAGAAATCCGCTGAGAATTCCTAACCTTATAGAAAGATCAAGACGGCATTTGGAGTCTGTGTTCAGTCCAACACGGACCGGTACAGATCAGAGTGGTCGCCTATCCAGTTGGACATCCCCTCTTTCGTGAGTAGGCCGCGCGGTTCTATGAAGCTTTCAATCCGCCGAAGGGGCTTCTCATGCCATTGGATGTTAAAGGCAGCCAGCTTCGGAAAGAACTGAAGCCGTGAGTAGGGAAGATTGTCGTGTATCCACCAGGCCATCGCCTGCCAGGTGCAACTCCCCTTCTCCATCCTGTCAACCAGATAGGGAATGACAATGCAAGCTGTAGCCCCCATGAAGCCTCCAGCATCTCTTCTATCCCAGATGTGGTTGGCATAGTTGGCTTCGTTACGCGCGCAGTTATGCCCTTTCCGATTGCCGAGTTCGTTCACCTCGCAAGACCGGTAAGCCGAACGGATTGCGATACGGCCAAACCGCATCTGCAGAGGTTCAAGAAGCTCCTGGCAGAGCTTGGCTCCTGCGGCGACAGCAAGCTCCGGGTCATCTGGAACGTTCGATAAGCCGTAGAAGCTGGCAATTTCGCTGTGCAGGAAGTCTCTCAGAAAGAAAGATTGGGACAGCCGCTGCCGGCCAAGCTCCTCCAGCGCTTTGACAGAGCCGAATTTCTTCATACACTGCTCCAATATATACTTTCGGTTGTTATAGTTTATGTTAGCTCGCGATTGCAGGCAGGTGCGCCCTACTGAAGTCGCGTGATAGGAGGCCAGTATGACTGATATGAAGGCTCTCACCGAAGCGGTTCATGAGTACGAGCAGACTTGCCGACATCCGGACCTTCCAGCATTCGAGATCAGCCCCGTCTATGACACTCATACGAACTGGGACACCGGTTATCCGTTCGGAGATAGGGCCGGCTGCTATGCCTTCTTCGATGCTAACAAGAAGCTCGTCTATATAGGCAAGGCTTCCCTGAGCCACATTCTCGGCCGGAGGATTGATAGCTACTTCCTCCGCTCCGGCAGCTCACCAAGTGCCGTCCTAAAGCACCAGTGGGAGTCACCCCCTCGCTATATCGTTTCGATCGCCGTTACCAAGCCTTACGAAGCCCCTTCCCTGGAAGAGTTCCTGATTGACAAACTCCAGCCATCGGAAAATTCGAGGGGACGACACTAGGCGCCTCGCAGTCACCTCCAAGCCCCTCGGTAAGAGCACAAATGACGTCGAAGCGCTTTGGGTGCTGAACGTCACACTTCGGCTTTACCGGGGGGCTTTTTCTGACGCTGCTTACTGCACGCTAGAAACTTGAGCCTTGGGCCATTGGAGAGGCGCCCACCACCTCACAACTGGAATCTTGGTTCGCATCACCGGGACTTGGGCTTACGAATTACTCTGGCAATATCGAACAGCGTCCTCCCATCGAAATGAGGGTCGGAGTTCCAGGTCGCTTCGCGGAGACAGGCGATCAAGACCGCTTCATTGTCGGTGATGTGATAAGCCATCGATCCCTTCAGGGCTGCCCACAGCTCAGGGTGATATTCTTCCACCACTTTCCGTGCCAAATGCTGAGGATCGAGCCCCAGCACCTTCGCCACCCGCGGAACGGCGGCAAGAGGAACTTTGGCTTCCCCGTGCTTGATCATCGACAGGAAGTTGGTACTTGAAAACCCTGCCAGAACTGCAATCTCTTTTTGCGGTTTCTCATGCGCATCGATCATCTTCTCCAGGAGTTCCGCAACGGTCGTGTATCGCTTCATTCGTCTTTTCCTCACTCAAAGTTCTAAAGTACTGAGTGAATTATAGACGGGCCGACTTGGGCGTTTCGTCGCGGTGACGCTGATACGTGCAGCAAACTGCATTAAATCAACCGATTATTGAAAACGCCCAAAACGGCAGGCAAGATACTGCCGCCCTCGGATCATCATTGTTCGTCGCCAGGACTCGGTAAATGCTGGCACAACCACGATGCGGGGAAGATCGCTCAACGACCCTGCGAAATTGAGGCTCGAACCAAAAAGGATAGATACGGCAGAATGGCCAAGGGAAAAAATACTAAAACCAATGGGAATGGCGCCAATCTTGGCTTCGAGGCGCAGCTCTGGGCGACGGCGGACAAGCTGCGCGGCAACATGGAACCTTCGGACTACAAGCACGTAGCCCTGGGTCTCATCTTTCTCAAGTACATCTCCGATGCCTTCGAGGCGAAGCGTACCAAACTCCTTAAGGACGAGTTGGCTGATGCGGAGGACCCGGAGGAATACCTGGCCGAGAATGTCTTCTGGGTGCCGAAGGAGGCACGCTGGTCGCACCTCCAGGCGAGAGCCAAGCAGCCAACGATCGGCCGCGATATCGACGATGCCATGCTGGCCATCGAGGCCAGGAACGAGAGCCTGAAGGGAGTCCTGCCGAAGGATTACGCCCGCCCGGCCCTCAACAAGATCATGCTCGGCGAATTGATCGATCTCATCAGCGGCATCGGCATGGCAGAGGAAGCCGACCGCTCAAGGGATATCCTGGGCCGTGTCTACGAGTACTTCCTTGGCGGCTTCGCTGGAGCCGAGGGCAAGCGCGGCGGGGAGTTCTACACCCCCCGCTCTGTGGTCAGGTTGCTGGTCGAGATGTTGGAGCCCTACAAGGGCCGAATCTATGACCCCTGCTGCGGCTCCGGCGGCATGTTTGTCCAGTCCGAGAAGTTCGTGGAGGAGCACGGCGGCCGCATCGGCGATATCGCCATCTACGGCCAGGAAAGCAACTATACCACCTGGCGGCTTGCCAAGATGAACCTGGCGGTGCGCGGCTTCGACGCCGACCTCCGCTGGAACAACGAGGGCAGCTTCCACAAGGACGAACTGAAGGACCTGAAAGCCGACTACATCCTCGCCAATCCGCCCTTTAACATTTCTGATTGGGGCGGCGACCGGCTGCGGGAAGACGCGCGCTGGAAGTTCGGCGTCCCTCCGGCCGGCAACGCGAACTACGGGTGGCTACAGCACATCCACCATCACCTTGCGCCGAACGGCACGGCGGGCGTGGTGCTCGCCAATGGTTCCATGTCCTCTGGCCAGTCCGGCGAGGGCGATATCCGCCGCGCCATGGTCGAAGGCGACGTGGTGGACTGCATGATCGCCCTGCCCGGCCAGCTCTTTTACTCGACCCAGATTCCGGCCTGCCTTTGGTTCCTGAGCCGCAACAAGAACCCCGGAAAAGGGTGGCGCGACCGGCGCGGTGAGGTCCTGTTTATCGACGCCCGCAAGCTCGGTCACATGGTCGACCGCACGCGCAAGGAATTCTCCGGCAATGATATTGAGAAGATCGTCGGCACCTACCACGCCTGGCGCGGCGAACCGGACGCGGACGCCTACAAGGATGTGCCGGGCTTCTGCAAGGCTGCGACCCTCGAGGAGATTAGAGAGCACAACCACGTTCTCACACCGGGCCGCTATGTCGGCGCGGAGGCGGCAGAGGAAGACGATGTGCCCTTCGAGGAGCGGTTCACGGAGTTGAAGGAGACGCTGGCCGAGCAGTTTGCCGAGGCCGAGACTCTTTCATCAACAATTGAAGCAAAACTAGCTCAGATTGAGGCCGTGTGATGGCGTGGCCAATGCTCTCAGTAGCCGAATGCGTCGAAGCAATAATCGACTATCGCGGCAAGACGCCCCCGAAATCTCCAATTGGCATCCCAACGCTCACCGCGGCGAATGTGAAGAACGGTCGCATCGACAAATCGAGCATTTCATTCGTTTCACACGAGACATACGAAGCCTGGACCACACGCGGGCTCCCGGCGCCGAATGATGTTCTGATTACAACCGAAGCACCTGTTGGAGAGGTCGCGCCGTTCCCTGGTGACCAGACCTATCTAATCACCCGCCGCCTCATTGCTCTTCGCGCAAAAAGAAATCAGGTTGATCCAGCATTCCTTTTGTACACACTCCTCAACCCAGAAACCAAAGAACGGCTCTTAAGCGGCGCGCGTGGATCAACTGTTCCGCGCGTTCTCAAGACTGACATAACAGGCCTACAAATATCGGTGCCGGACATTGGTGTTCAGCGATCTATCGCCAGCCTTCTCCGCGCGATCGATGACAAGATCGAGCTGAACCGGCGGATGAACGAGACGCTGGAGGCGATGGCGCGGGCGATCTTCAAGGACTGGTTTGTCGATTTCGGCCCGACCCGCGCCAAGGCCGAAGGTCGCCCCCCTTACCTCGCCCCCGAAATCTGGGACCTCTTCCCCGACGCTGTCGACGAAGAGGGCATGCCGGTGGGGTCGAGGCAGGGGACCCTTGCGGATGTTGCGGACTCACCGAGACGCGGAGTCAGTCCGGCCGATGTCGCCGAAGACACGCCTTATATCGGCTTAGAGCATATGCCGCGCCGTTCGATTGCACTCTCAGAGTGGGAAGGCGCGGGGAAGGTCACGAGCAATAAGTCGGTATTCAAGAAGGGTGAGTTCCTGTTCGGGAAACTCCGGCCGTACTTCCACAAGGTCGGGTTCGCCCCGCTGAGCGGCATTTGTTCGACCGACATCGTTGTCGTGGTCCCGCGAGCCCCAGAGTGGGGAGCCTACACTCTCGCCTGCCTATCTTCGGACGAGTTCGTGGACTACACGGATCAGACATCGACCGGGACGAAGATGCCGCGCACGAGCTGGAAGACAATGGGACAATACAAGGTTTGCCTCCCATCAGCGCAGATCACTCGCGCCTTTCAGAACTTGGTGCAGCCGCTTCTTGATCGTATGCGTGCGAACATTCATGAAGCTCGCACGCTCGCCCAAACCCGCGACCTCCTCCTCCCGAAACTCATGTCCGGCGAGATTCGCCTCCGTGACGCGGAGAAGGCGGTCACATGAACCAGCCTTGGGCAAATAGCGAGCCGCTCTCCTCCAGCGAAACCTTCGAGGAGGTTCATCAGGGCCTGACGGTCCGCCTCGTCATGACGCGGCGCGACAACTTCGAGATGTGTGATGCAGACGATCCGGTCTCGACAGTCGCGGCAAAAAACACGAACCGTTACGACTTCATTCCGGTGATGTCGGCATCGGCTAAGGGCGAACGCATCATCGGACTCTTCTACGCTGCCCCCTACTTCAAAACACCGCCGCCCAAGGGCTGCATCAAGGACCACCTCGTGCCGTTGGACGAGGAAAACCTGATCGGCGCCGACGCGAGCATTCTGGCCTTCATCCTGGAGGCAGACACGAAGCCCTGCCGCCTCGTTCTCTCCGGCGGTGGCATCTGCGGCCTCGTCACACTCTCAGACCTCCAGAAGCTTCCCGTCCGGGCAGCCCTTTTCGCTCTCATAACAGGCTTCGAGATCACCATGGCTGAGGCAATCCGGAATCGGCACCCAACGGACGAAACTTGGATGGAGTTGTTGAGTGAGGAGCGCCTGACTGAAACTCGGAAGAAAATTGACGCCAGCAAAAAGAGCGAGAGTTTTGTTGACGCCCTCCTTTTCACCGAATTCGCTGACAAGAAGACAATCATCAAGAAGTCCATCGCCCTCAGCATAAGCAAAAATCAACTCGAAGTTAGGCTGACTGAGATTCAAAAATTTAGAGACATGGTTGCACACGCCAATGAGTACGCACCCTCCCCTGAAGAGGCGAAAATGGTTTGCGCAACCGTGCGTGACCTTATTGATCTACGAAAACTCATTGCGGAGACACCGGGATGAGCAGCCTCACGGATATCGAGAAACGATACCTGGAGAAGCTTCTCGGTATGGAGAGTGGCTATGTCCTGGACTTTAGCGATGCAACCTATGGCGAGTTTTTCGCCAGCCACGGAATCAACATCCATAGCAAAAAATACCAGACCCACGGTCCTTCAAAAGCCAAAAAAATGCGCGCCTTTTGGCAACAGGAACCGGATGCTGTCGTCGGACGTGTTCTTGCTGAGATGGTCAAATCTTACGAGGCAAGCTGTGAGCTAGACGGCCGAACAATCGACAAACCGATCCTCGAGAGAACGAAGGCGATTGTCAAACGTCTGACCGGGAAGGTTGATGCGAATCGATCCTCTGACAGCGTAGATGACTTTCTCCATCAAGAGTTTGCGATCCCAAACCTCCAGCGACTGCCAATTGAACCGGCGTTGGTGCCGATCATTGAGACCCGACTAGAGGAAGCGCGCAGAGCGCTTCGTGGAAAAGCCTTCCTATCTGTTGTCATCATGTGCGGTAGCGTACTGGAAGCCGTATTGCTGGCAAAAGCGCAAAGCGAACCGGCATTATTCAACAAGGCAATCTCAAGCCCCAAAGCCAAAGACGGAAAAGTGAGGCCGTTCCACGAATGGACGCTGGCACAATTCATTGACGTCGCCAGCGAGGTGGGCGTCCTAAAACTCGACGTGCAGAAGTTCAGTCACGGACTGCGAGACTTTCGTAATTTCGTCCATCCTTATCAGCAGCTGGTCACAGGATTCGCGCCTGATGAGCACACTGCAAATGTGTGCTTTCAGGTGTTAAAGGCCGCACTGGCCAGCGTAGCGGGAGAGCGGAATTAGATGAACATAATTAATCGACGCAATACGGACAGCACAAGCCTCGGAGTGGCTTCATGAAGATATCAACAGCACTAGATAAAATTGATGAGTACCAGCTCTTTGTTCCTGCATTTCAGCGGGAGTATGTGTGGAAGCGCGACGATGCCAAACAGCTCGTGGATTCCCTAATCAAGGAGTATCCCACGGGCACAATGCTGACCTGGGAAACCAATAATCCGCCTGAGCTGAAAGGCCCGTATAAATACGATGAAAAGCAAGGTGCGGTTCGTATCCTCCTGGATGGACAGCAGCGTCTCACAACACTTTACATGCTTATCCGTGGCCAAATTCCGCCCTACTACACAGCGCCTGAAATCTTGAACGATACGCGTGGGCTTCATGTCAACGTTGAGACGCTAGAGCTGGAGTACTACTCCAAAACAAAAATGGCGAACGACCCCCGTTGGCAGAACATCACAGACGTTTTTCAGCGTAAGGTTCGAGCGAAGGACATTGTCCGCGATCTGGAGAAAAAGGGAGATGAGGTTAGCCGGGAGCGTGATGATCTGCTCGATGACAATACGCGTGCAATCGAGAATATTCTTGATCGCGAGTTTCCCGAGCAAACTGTTCCGGTCAAGGCAACGGTGCGCGAGGCCATCGATATTTTCTACAAGGTCAATGCGAGCGGCGTCTCTTTAACCGATGCAGAATTGGCTCTCGCTCAAATTTCGGGCTACTGGCCCGAAGCACGGGACATATTCAAGCGCAAACTGTCTGAGCTGCAGGGTAAGGGCTACGTATTTAAACTGGATTTCATCGTCTATGTACTGTTGGGATGCCTGTACCACCTCGGCTCGGACATGAAGAAGCTTCATGGTCCGGAAAACAACGAGACGATCCGTGACGCGTGGAAACTTCTTGATGAACAGGTGCTGGACTATGTTGCCAGCATTATGCGTTCACACGCGTTTGTGGACCATACAGACGAGATCAACTCCGTTTATGCACTCGTGCCCATTATTGTTTACTGCTTCGATAAGGGTGGGCAGCACCTGAACGACTACGAAATTCGTAAGCTCGTCAAATGGTTCTACTACTCCCAGATCAGGTCGCGGTACGTAAACCAACTGCCACAAAAGCTTGATCGTGACCTTCGCACCATTAAGGAGGCAGAGAATGCCTTCGACGAATTGCTCGCAGTCATAAAGGAAGAACGCAGGCTCGAGATAACGCCGGACGAGTTTGTGGGGCGCTCAATATCCCATCCATTGTTTGGCTTGGTTCGCTGGTATTTGAAAAGCAAAGGGGCCTTCTGTTTTACAACAGGAGTCAAATTGCGACAGGCAATGGGGGAAAAATATAAACTTGAGAACGATCATATTTTCCCGTTCTCGAGACTCAAGGCGCTGGGATATGGACGCGAAAATCGTCTGAAGTACTCGTTGGCTCAAGAGCTGACGAACCGCGCTATCCTCACTCAATTTGCCAATCGCAGCAAAGGCGCAATGACCGCAAAAGACTATCTAGGTGCCGTTAAGGAACGGTTCCCGGACGTCTTGGCGTTGCAATGCATCCCAGAAGACCCTGAATTGTGGGAAATCGAAAATTACGAAGGGTTTCTCCAGGCTCGTCGTAAAAAGCTGTCTGAAGACTTGAATGCTTTTCTAGAAGGAATCACTGAAACCAAACCCCCTGCGGTTCCTATCACGCTCGAAGAGATGATTGCCGAGGGCGAAGGCGAAGAACTGGAGTTCAAATCTTCGCTACGTTGGGATTTCGTGGAAGGTTCTGTGAATAAGAAGCTGGAAGACGTTGTCGTAAAGACCATCGCTGCGTTCGCCAACGGGCAAGGGGGAACCTTGCTGATCGGCGTACAAGACGATGGTGAAGTGCTCGGACTCGAGGGTGACTATCACGCTCTTGGCGAAGCCGACCGTGACAAGTTTGAGTTGCACCTCCGAAATATTTTGAACAAATCCTTCGGCACCTCATTTGTGGCAAGCAGGGTAAGGGTTTCGTTCCCGTCGGTTGGCGATACCGAGATTTGCCAGTTGGACATCCAGTCATCGGCGAAGCCGCTGGTGATTACCGTGAAGGATAAGAACGGGCAGACCCAGGAGAAATTTTACGTAAGGAGCGGAAACTCATCACAGGAAATTTCTCTAAGCGAGATGCAGTCTTATTTGGCTGAGAGGTTTCGGGCGTGACTTGTTTGATTGTTTTTGGATGGGGGAATGCATGAGTCGCTTCTCCGAAAGTCACGTCGAGGAAGCGGCGCTTGAGATACTGGCGGAGCTTGGCTACGAGCTGGCGCACGGCCCCGATATCTGCCCTGACGGCCCAAAACCTGAGCGTGAGGCTTACGCCGACATTTTGCTTGAAGGGCGGCTAAGGGCTGCCATCGACCGGCTCAATCCCACTATCCCTGGTGACGCACGCCGCGACGCGCTAAAGCAACTGCTTGCGGTGGCAAGCCCATCCCTAATCGAGGAAAATCGCCGGCTGCACAAAGCCATTATCGAGGGCGTGGATGTCGAGTTCTACGACGATGATAACGCGATCCAATACGCAAAGGTGCAACTCGTCGATTATGATGATCCGGCCAGCAACGACTGGTTGGCTGTGAACCAGTTCACCGTGATCGAAAGCTCTTCCAACCGCCGCCCTGATATCGTTTTTTTCGTAAACGGCATTCCTCTTGGCGTTATCGAACTTAAGAACCCCGGCGATGAAAATGCCACGCTCACCAGCGCCTACAATCAGCTCCAGACCTACAAGGCAGAAATCCCATCACTCTTTCGGACCAATGCAGTTCTTGTGATTTCAGACGGCCTGAAAGCACGGATCGGCTCTTTGACGGCGGACCAGGAGCGCTTCATGCCCTGGCGCACCACGGATGGGGCGGAGGTCGCGCCCAAAGGGCAGCCGGAGATGGCCATCTTGATCAAGGGCGTTTTCCAGCAACAGCGGTTCCTTGAACTGATTCGCGACTTCACGGTGTTTGGCAGCAATGGGTCGGAGTTGATCAAAATCATCGCCGGCTATCATCAATTCCATGCCGTCAAGCGGGCGGTCGTATCCACATTGCGCGCGCTGCCCTCTGCGCCAGGTGTTGTACCCGCCATCGGCGTGCGGGAAGACCCGCGAAAATTCGGTTTGCCAGACGTTAGTTCCCAGCATGAAGGGGATAAGCGCATCGGCGTGATCTGGCATACTCAAGGCTCAGGGAAAAGCCTTCTGATGGCCTTTTATGCCGGGCAGCTTGTACGCCTGGAGGAACTTGAAAACCCGACCATCGTTGTTATCACTGATCGCAATGACTTGGACGATCAGTTGTTTGGAACCTTTTCCATGTGCAGCGACCTGGTGAGGCAAACGCCCATTCGGGTGGAAGACCGGAACGATCTACGTACCGAACTGGCCCGAGCCTCCGGTGGTGTCATCTTCACCACTATCCAAAAGTTCAGCCCAGCCACCGACGAGGCGCACTTCCCTCTGCTTAGCGACCGACGCAATGTGGTGGTGATTGCCGACGAAGCACACCGCAGCCAGTATGGCTTTCGAGCAAAAATGAAGCAGAAGACCGGGGAAATATCCTACGGCTTTGCAAAACACCTTCGTGATGCCCTACCCAATGCCTCCTTCATCGGCTTCACCGGCACACCCGTGGAGAAGGAGGACGTCAACACACCCGCGGTTTTTGGACACTACATTGACGTCTATGACATCACCCGCGCGGTCGAGGATGAGGTAACGGTTCCGATTTACTATGAAAGCCGCTTAGCCCGTATAGAGCTGGACGAAGATGAGCGGCCGAAGATCGATGCCGAGATCGCCGAACTGACGGAAGACGACGATCTTCCTGAAAGCGAGAAGCTCAAAAGGAAATGGTCAACAGTCGAAGCGCTGGTTGGGGCAGAAAACCGCCTTGCGCTTGTAGCCCAAGACCTGGTTGATCACTTTGAGAGCCGCGTAGCCGCTATGGACGGCAAGGCCATGATCGTTTGCATGAGCCGGAGGATTTGCATTGCCCTCTATGAAGAGATCATTCGGCTGCGACCCGATTGGCACAGCGATGATGACGAGGATGGGAGCATAAAGATTGTGATGACTGGCGCCGCTTCGGACCCAGTGGAGTGGCAGAAGCATATCGGTGGGAAGAAGCGCCGGGAGCTTCTCGCGAAGCGCGCCAAAGACCCCGTGGATTTCCTCAAATTGGTGATCGTTCGCGATATGTGGCTTACCGGCTTCGACGCTCCCAGCATGCACACCATGTACGTTGATAAGCCGATGCGAGGGCACGGACTCATGCAAGCCATTGCTCGCGTCAACCGGGTCTTTCGTGACAAACCTGCCGGATTGATCGTTGATTACATTGGCATCGCCCAGAACCTTAAGAATGCGCTCGGCCAGTATTCTGGCAGTGACCAAAAGCATGCTGGCATTGACGAAGCAGAAGCCGTAGCGGTGATGCTAGAGAAGTATGAAATCGTGGCGGGCATGTTCCATGGATTTGACTACCAGACAGGATTAGGGGGTGCGCCTCTACAGCGATTGGCTGCTCTCGCTGCCGCGATGGAGTGGGTTCTCGACATGCAGCAGCGAGAAGCGGCCAAGGAGGATACCGAGGAGGGTAAGAAACGCGCCCACCGACGCTTCAACGACGCCGTCCTGTCTCTTTCCAAAGCCTTTGCACTTGCTTCCGCCAGTGACGAGGCGCGCGAAATTCGAGATGAAGTCGGCTTCTTTCAAACTGTACGCGCCGCACTCGCTAAGAGCGCCCCGAATACAGGTAAGACAACAGCTGATCGCGACTTTGCCGTTCAGCAGATCATCAGTAGGGCAGTCATATCCACCGAGATCGTCGACATCCTAAAAGCAGCGGGACTGGAAACCCCTGATATATCTATTCTTTCTGATGAATTCTTAGCCGAGATTCAGGGCATGGAGAAAAAGAACCTTGCGATGGAGGCGCTACGAAAGCTGATTAATGGCGAAATTCGCTCGCGGGATCGGATTAACGTCGTTGAGACCCGTGCGTTCTCAGAACGGCTAGAGGATGCCATTGCGCGATACCATTCCAATGCACTGACGACTGCTGAGGTTGTTCAGGAACTGATCAAACTGGCAAAGGACATTCGAGCCGCGCATCAGCGCGGTGAGGAGGAAGGACTCAGTCGGGAGGAAATCTCCTTCTATGACGCTCTGGCCCAGAACGAGAGCGCGGTCGAGGTGATGGGGGATGAACAACTCCGGGTGATTGCCCAAGAATTGCTAAATAGCCTCAAGACAAATGCCTCGGTTGATTGGCAACACCGGGAGGCAGCTCGCGCCCGCATGCGCGTTCTGGTGAAACGCATCTTACGAAAATATGGCTACCCACCCGATCTTCAGGATGCCGCTGTCCAGACCGTTCTTCAACAGGCTGAGGCACTTTCTGCACGTTGGGCCGCTTAGTCGAAGCGTTAGTTCCGAGTGCTGAGCTAACTATGATTGGGAGGTCAATGTGGTTAACGATCCCCGCCTCAAAGGGTAGTTACTCCTAGGCGCTGGCATGGGAGATGGCCGGATGGAAAACCACTGATGTGGACATGGAGGAAGAGCGCGTAACGTTTGTGCGGGGATAGAGGCCAAAGGTGAGCGATCGCTATTCTGCGATTTTCATCAAAAATAAAAAACTCCTCGGTCGTTTACATACCTTGACTCGCAAGTTCTTTATCCGTCACAGATAAAAGGAGAGCGTCCAAATCAACACCATCTCCCCCCAACTTGTTGTACTTAGAGGCTGTTCGGCCTCGCCCAACTTCCTCTTGCGCTAGTGATAAAAATCTTCGACACGCGCGTTCCGAAATTACAGTCATACGGCTTCTAGTTTCTTGATCTGCATCACCCCAGCGCAGTGCTATCTCGTGCGCGATTATTAATTGATCGAGAATCTCTGGACGTAGGCCCTGATACGCTTTTTCCTTTTCACGACCATGTTGATTACCGTCATTACTATTACGGAAGAATAATCGCCCTCTTTCGATCAAAATCGATGAAATGAAAAGGACATCAAGGAACTTCCTAGAAGGATTCTCATCAGTAAACTTAGAAACATCGACAGCACAGAGTAAGTGTAAAGTCCGAAGAACAGAGATAGCCTCGTCCGCCCACTTTAAAACTTCGTCACGTCTAAGTTCCTTTTCCCGCCACCAGTACCAAGTTGAAAGCAGCGCCGCTGTTGCTACCACCGCTGAGATTATTGAAGCCATTCCATCAAACATCTGTGGCATACTCCTATCTATCTCATGCCTCGCGACCATGGTGCCTATAGCGCCCACCAAGATCGCCGCTCCGCCACTCGCAAACGCCCATAATGACGCCCACAGTGCGCGCCGATTTCTGATACAAACTTCAGGCTCGCTTGCTGTACCGGCAGCGACCTGCGCGGCCAATGGCGGGCTTGATTTCTCTTCCGCGTCATAAGCAAGGTTGCACTCTCGCCGCCAGCGCTGATGGAAGGCATTTAGCACGATGCCGGAGAGAAAGCAGGTCAGTGCTAACACCGCCGCTATATTCAGAACTGTTAGCGTCTCTTCCCTAATAGTATCGGTCAGAAGCGTCGCGATAGTTGCCGCCCCGCCGCCATTAATAAGCAGCAGCAGCTTTCCCAGTTGCGCGTCCATATCTGCGCGCAGCTTGTAACCAACTTGAGGGTCACCATCCATTTTTCGACGTTCCAATTATCGACCGTAGTTTGGCAACCATGAGTTTAGGAGGCGCAAAGGAACCACGGCAAATAATTAATTTAGACTAAAGCTGAAAGTTCCCTGGTAGTGGGGCGTCCCTCGTCGCTATTAGCAGGCGCTTTCGTTGCGTTAAACCCTCATAGTATTTTGACAAGCACGGTGGATACGTTGATCGATACTGCCCCTATAGCTTGCAATTTTTTTTGCCTAGCTCGATTATCTGTCAGCAGATTCACAAGATGGGCGTTGCATGGGCCCACAAACGCCCAGCTTTCGGGATGAAGCAGTGAGAGACAGCTATCATAAGCGTTTTTCAGACGCAGTTGGAGGCATGTCAACCACAAACACAAATGAGTAAACTACCTTTCCGGTTGATCACCTATACTGGAATCAAATCACAGTATCATTTGAACCCGTCGTAAGAGAATGGGTTACGAAATGCCCAGTTGCATAAATTGACATTTAGGTAGGTAGAGAAATGACCGCATACGATTTTCTAATAACCTTATTACTTATTCTCGTGTCTTTTCTTCTTTTTACAGCACGATCCTGGATTTACTCCAGAATATCCAATGATATAAAGCATGAGTATGATGCCAAAATTGAGAAGATGCGGTCAGCACTAAATCGCATCGAGAAAGAATTTGAACATGATCTCGCCAAAAGGGAGCAAGAAGTTCGGGCGCTTCGTGATTCTGTGATAAGCGGGAGAGCAAGGCGACAAGCTCTAATCGATGAAAGAAAAATCAAAGCAGTTGAAACTATGTGGACCTACGCTACTACTGACCTCGCCGCATTCAAATTTTTATCAGGCATGGTTGCCGTATTAAAAGTAAGAAATATCTCCGAAAAAATAGACGATGAAGATAATTTTCAAATAATTACAGAAATAAAAAAAATGAATAGAAAAATTAACTTCGAAAATCCCGAAATTAATTTAATAAGAACAGATATAGAAATAGAGAGAGTATTTATATCTGACGTTTCATGGGCTTATTTAAATGCTTATCGGACAATTATTCTCTCGTCGTATATGATATTTATTGCATTATTTAATCGTGTTAAAGAAATTTATAATATAATTGACATAGAATCAATTAGATCAATTGTGTTATTAGCCGCTCCAGAGGCGAAAAGCTTTGTGGAGTGCCATGAAGTAGAGAGCTACTATTATTTACTGCCGGTACTTGAGGAAAAATTATTAAATCAACTGAGAAATGACATGAGTGGAATAGAGGTTGATAAAGATGAAATAGAGAAATCAAAAAAAATAATGGAAAATGTTAATGCGTTGTTTAGTAATTACAACAAAAATAAAAATTAAATATTTGGTGATAACTATTTTTATATATTGTTTCTCCGAACAAAATGTATCTTCTTTTTTATTTGCGTACCAATGCAGGCATAAGCGCTCTTGCCCCTGCGATCAGTTCATGACCTTTGATCTCACAAAATTTGCTGCCTCGTTCCTTGATGCGATCTAATGATTTGTCACTGCATCCCTGCCTAACCAGCACGCTCACAACCACACCAGCGATTACGCCAACCCACACCGGCCCACCAATCATTAGGGACGTCGCAATGAGCGACCCGCTGGAAGCAGACCCGGATAAAAGCCCCTTCAGTGCACCCTTTCCCGCATCCTTCTGCTGCGAAAGCTGGTAGGTCCTTGCAGCACCTAGAACGACGACAACCGCAAGGATTGGGTTCAGCGAGACCATCGCTGTTACACCAAGAGCACCCACTATCTCTGAGAACTCTTTCACTTGGGCCTGCCTCCACTTCAATACGAGCGCAAGCGCGCCAACCAGGGCACCAATCCCCTCTGTCGCCGTGAATGTAGCAAGGTCATAAAGCCATTCGTAGGACACGCCCAGGGTTTGTTGCAGACCTTCTGCGACTGCATCATACCTTCCCTTGTCAAATGAAATGACGGGCAACCCCATCGGTGTCACAACGTCTTTCCAGATAGCTGAGAGATAGCCAGACACCTCTTGCCCGAAGGTGTCGTCAGGCAATGCTTCCCTCACTCGTTTCCACGCTGAAGCTAAGTCGTGCCCACCATCAAAAAGCCGGTGATAGGCACCGCCGAGAGCCTTTGTGGAACCCACTCGCATCGCATCGAGATAAACGCCGTCCAGCGCCTTGTCGTAAACCGTAGCAGCGGATTGGGAAACCTCAGTCAGCCAGCGATCAAGCTGTATAGCGGCGTCGGTGGCCAACACCGGGTTGATCCAAAAAGCTGATGATGCAGCTATATCGGAAACCGCCTTTGCCTTCATCTGTCCATGCATCAATGCCGCAGCAGAGGTACCAAGCATGAAGCGTCTGAATGACTTTCGAGCCTGATACAAAGATGCTGGAGAGGTGAATTTTCGCTTTCGCACCATGCGAGCCAGTGTATCAAGTTGTAAATCTCGACGCACGTGTTCGCGTGGGCAAGTATCACAAATGAGTTATCAAATGACCCACTGCTCCTATTACATCTTTACTGGAATTTAGAGCCCTTCCCGGCATCATAGATTTGGTGCCCTGCAAACGGCGAAGAGGGTCGGCAAAAGGAGTTTTCCAGAAGAGGGCCTGTGCCTTCTCGAATGGGATATTGCTAATAGTCCTGAAGGATACGGTGGCGAGAAACCGCACATCCATGTGCCGGGGCGTCTTGGCCCGCCCACCGAAGGCGATAGTTCCAAATGCTCAGTCAGCGCGAATTGTTTCCATCCATTGATATTGGGCTTGTTTTCGCAAAGCCACGAACCTCTATACTTACTGTAAAATACGAATATTTACTATGTGCGTTCATTTTTATAAATTATCATATAGATTTACTTATTTTTTTAAAATTGGTGCTGGCATAAATTCATCCTCATATACGCCCTCTCTATTCGCCCACGCTATTCTATCAATCTCATAATACTTCTTGTTTCTGAAAATCCTTCCACCAGTTCGGGTGTCTATCTCATAGGACTCACCGGAAACCTGTTCTCCGTAAATTTCTGAAACAACCCGTTCATCCTTTAACGCCTGCACGCGGAGGTTAAGGTATTCTAACCTGGCCTTTTCAGGATCATCACGCGAAGCTACCTGCGCTTTAAGCCATAGACCTTTCACGATTGCCCCGGACTCCATTTCGTCGGCGGCAAGTTCATACAAAGCTACTTCATCAAGTCGCTGCACAGCGTCCAGAATTTCCTTTTTCCGCACAATTCACCTCCAACTACTTGAAGCAGCAAAGACTACTCAGGTAGCACTTGGCTAGATAACTTCAAAGCAACAGTTCATTGCGTACATAATGATGCCGAAACATATTCATATTGGCAATTAGAGGCACGGCGATGATGCACACAGCAATTACATCTTGCTTCGATAACCGAGGCAGCGGTCCTACACATGGCGCGAGCCCCGTGAACTGCCGCTCGGCAACCGAACTTGCCTCTTTTGGCGGGCAACCTTCCACAGCAATGGCTCAGCGAACGCCGAGGTGGTTCAAACTCGAAGAAGATGCGTGATTGCAAGTGAGCCGCTCTGAGATGCGGTTGCGATTTCACCGATTGTATCATCTGACATTTAGGGTTTTACCACTCACTTTTCTTTCTTCTTGAAAGCGGAGTGAGAACGCCCACCTGATGCCCCTCACAAGACGCGTTCGGTGATGAAAGCTCGCAGCCAATCAGTCAGAAAAGAATGACTTTTTTGGTAGTTTGGCACCGAGATTCGTGCAACGCCAAAATGGCCTATGCCAGCAACGGCAAGGGATGAGGGCTTCATGGGTGGGCGCTCTCTAATAACTAAGAGGTTAAGTAGGGGATGAACCCTATGAGTTTTCCTCTACCAACGAAGATAACGAAGCGCTCCCCTCACTTTCTCATTCAACTCGCTATATTCAATCAAAGGACCATTGTTATGCGGTGGTGAGATAGTCCGATGCACACCAGAGGACGCCTTTCCCCTTTTCCGCCACTGCCTTGTTCTCCGTGTCGCTCCCCAACCCGTAGCGACCCCCATGACACCTTCATCGAGGAAGCGGCCAATCTCTAGTAATAGCCTCTTCCGGCTCGCATGATCACTGACCGAACTGCTATCGCTTCCCTCCTCCATTGCAAAGGTCGGCAGGTAGAAGGGGAAATAGGTTCGTCGGAGCGTTTCAAAGTCAAACCTTCTCAGGTCCGATATAGTATCTATGTCCAAACGATCAATCTCCTGCCGATACAATGTTACCTCTACTCGGGCACGGCACTGTTTCAGGGGGAGCGCCTCGAAATCAGTTGAGCTTCTGCGCTTGTCAGTTGTCTTATCCATGACACGCCACCCCACGCCTTTTTTTTGGGGTCCTATCTGATAAGTGCCGTCAACAAAGGGAGACCTTGAACTAGGAGCCGGGTCCTTCTCGGCTCTTGTCTGTCCTAAATCATCATTGATCCAGAAAGGGACTTCCCCGAGCCGCGCAGCACTCCGCGGGAGGCCCATTGGTTGCCAGGCTTCCGGATGCTTCAGAAACAAATGACGTTGCAGCAACCCAACCATCTTGAGACGTTCTTTTGTACGAGAGCTTTTCGGATAGAAGTCGATCGACACTTCCATAGCATTGACTGATGCCGGTCCTCTCAGTTTGAATTCACAGCTGAGCAAATGGATTGCATCCGCCACCAAAATCCTCTCTGGGTTTTGAAATTTAATAATCCAGCTAGCAGACACATAGCGACTTTCTCGGCCCAGATTCTTCACCCAGATGTTCGTATTTCCCGCTTGCTCAACTATATGCCTCAGCTTCATTACATTCGTCTTGCGCTGTAGAACTACCTGCACCTCAAGCCAATCAATCGTCGCATTGGTTCGGAACCGCGATAGGTCGATCTCAGGAGCAAGTATCTTCAGTCCTTGAAAACGCCGCTGTTTCAGTTCGTGCGGGATAATCTTGTAATGCAGCCTGGTCTTGCTGGCAGACTTAAAGAACTCGAGCGCCACGTCTGCTTTTTTCGTTTCTAGATTGATGTTCCGACGCATTCTATTAATTCCATTCCTTATGTTGTTGTGCCCCTTCAGCATTCTCGGTAACGCTGGAGGGACATGCGGACATGCCCAAAGCGATACCCTGGCTCCAGAGAAGCGCCGAGGTGGTCTATGGACGTGCAGGTGGGTCAATGGGTTTCACTAAGAACCGAGGTCAAGCGCTTGTCTTGAAAGCACCCTCACGGAGCAAACGCCTCCGGCGCTACCATTGGACTGCTCTCAGAGAGGCAGCCACCCTTGCATTGAGCTCGCTGAACTCAACAAGATGCCGTGAATTCCACACAAGCTCTTCGGGACGTTGACCACCCATCCCGACCTCCACCACTCTTCCATAGGTCGAAAGGCGGAACGGGAGATAGACGGGCCTAAGCGCTTCAAGATGAAGCCGATTCAGATCGGATACTTGGTCGATCCCAAGTCGCTGCAACTCCTTCGGCCCAAACATGAGATCAAGCCTCACCTGTTGCCGGGCCTCAACCTGGGCGAACACTTCGCCACCTGGTTCCGCCCCCGGAGCGCTTACTTCAGCCAGCGACCATCCAATGTCACGTTGGGCCGGAGTTGGCCTGAGCATTCCCGCTGCAAATGGTAACTCGGTAGAGCAGATCACCTTGCCCGCTGGCGCCGCAGCCTTCTTCATGTTTCGAGCGTGCCGAGGCACACCAAAGCCGTTTTGTGCTTGCTCGGATTTAGCGCCCATTGAACCATTCTCGATGAAGACGCAGAGATGACCTGCGATCAAACTTGCCAGCCGGGGATCACCTAGCAACTCATTAGTGCCGGACTTGAACTCCAGCGAAACCTGCATCCCCTGGACGCAAGGTTGTGCCGCAAGCAAGTATTCCCCCCTGAGAGCCGCTACGGCGCGCTTGAGGAGGCTCCGATCTATATCATGGAAGCGCATGTGCCAGGAATCGTCAGGTCTGCGAGTGACACCGTCACCGCTAGCGAGTTCAAACCATCCCGGATGAGCGCTGGAGATCACATTCCTCAGTTTTTCCGCACTTGTTTTACGACCCAACGAGAGCCCAATCTGAACCCAGGTTACTTTCGCGCTGATCTCGATCCGGGAAACCTCGATGCCCGGCACGATGACATGCAGGAACTGGTGTCGAGGATCACAACCGCCATAAGAAATTGCAAAGTACCTCATGAGACCCGGAGCGTCTTCCATGGGGCAGCTGGAATCCAGGTCGCTGCGGGCTTCGGAAAGGCTGATGAATTGATGCTGCATACGATGTTCCTCTTTCAGGCGTCCTGGGGGGTGAGTTCGACAAGCTCGGTACGGTCGAGCCGCTCACTGATGCGTTTTCCAAGCCGGCGCAGATAAGCGTCGACACCGAGCCGCTCAATTTCGGCCCTGAAGACGAGAAAACGGTCCGGAAGAAGATCGAGCTTCAATTTTGCCCCGACGGTTAAAGGAATCTCGAGACGCTTGCACTTTTGGAGCAGAGTCGACTTCTGGACCATGACATAGCAGATGCCACGATAGCCGCTGTCCTTCCCCTTTTGCGGTCGCAAAATGTTCCGGCGTTCGATCATCCACTGATGGGAGTCATAAGAAAGTCGGTAATAGCCGTCTACGGAAAGGGGGAATAGGGGCTGAATTCGGGAATCGCGCACTGGGTACCTCCTTGTTTGTGTGCAACGGAGGTCAACCCATCTAACGACTGATTATTGGGACGTCCTAGGAATCTTTGCCAATCTTAGGCCTCCCTAGGGAACCCCTAGGGAAATCATCGATTTCACCCATCCAACCCATTGATATCAATAATATTTGCAAAAATGTCACAGTTTTGAATTTTAGATTCTTGGGAATTTGTCGCCAAGTCGGCACAGATGAACGACATCCACCAAGCTTCTTCCAGCCGCATCGACGAGAAGGGACTCTGAACCTGATGAGTCCAAGCGCCTATTATCTGGCGGGGCCCCGAGAATTCTTGTCCTACGCGGCCGTCATTTCTACCGTCTCAGTAACACAGGAAACTGTTACGACCTGTCCCAATCCAATCCCGGAAGATTCGATCTAAACCATTGATAATAAACATTTTTGAGAAAATGGCTGGGGCGGCAGGATTCGAACCTGCGAATGCCGGTACCAAAAACCGGTGCCTTACCGCTTGGCCACGCCCCAACAGCCAGGGCCAACCGGCCCGAAGTGAGCCGGAAGATAGCGCCCCTTTCCGGGCACTGCAACGCCCTCTTTTCGATTAGCCGTCTCTTTCGTCATTGTCGGCGGCACGCTGCCGCGCGGACCCACCACTCTGGCCTTGCCACCTGAAGCGCCGCCTCGCCATGGCGCGCTTCTTGTAATGTCGCAAAGAGTCCGAAGCAACTCGCGCCGCTGCCCGACATGCGGGCCAAAACACAGTTGGGGAGAGCTTCCAGCCTATCCAGCACCTCTCGCACTGACGGTTGCAGGCTGATCGCTGCAGCTTCAAGATCGTTGGGTCGACCTTCCAGAGTCGCCACGAAGCTCTTAAGATCGGCAAAGGATTCCGGCCAATCGGTAACCTTCGAGAAGGCGCCCTGCCGTGCGCGAAAGACATTCGGCGTCGCCAAAGCCGCCCCCGGATTGACCAAGAGCAGCGAGAAATCTGGCAACTCTGGTGCCGGATCGATAACCTCCCCTACTCCACGCATGATGGACGCCTGGCCATGCAGGCAGACTGGAACGTCCGCCCCCAGGGACCGGGCCAGTTCAAACAGTTTTTCAGGCTCGATGGGGAGCTTCCATAAGGCAAGCAAGCCATCGATCGCCGCTGCCGCGTCAGCCGAGCCACCGCCCAGCCCGGCGGCAACAGGTAGACCCTTTTCAAGGCGAATTGCAGCCCCCGGTGGATTGCCTTCAAACGTCGCACCCGCCAACAGTCCTCCCGCAGCGCGCAGAACCAAATTTTCCTTAGTGTCCTTCAGCGCCGCGGCGAAGGGTCCCGCAACTTGGAGCGAAACCGTCGCGGATGGCCGGAATGAAAGCCGGTCACCAAAATCGGCAAAAACCACGAGGCTTTCCAGTTCATGATAACCGTCTGGGCGCTTTCCGATGATCTGCAGAGAGAGGTTAACTTTGGCGGCGGCCATGCGGACGATACCGGCTTCCTCTCCCGCTCTGCAGTCCTGCTTCCCGCCTGCGGGTACTGACCCGGAAGGCAACGCGGTCATCAGATATCCTTCGGCGAATCCGTCAGACCAGTCTCAAGCTTCTGCTCGATGAGCAGCCGCTGTTCCTCGTCATCCTGCAACCCCAAAGCGCGGATCCATTGAAAGCGGGCCTCCCGTTTGCGCCCGACCTGCCAGTAGGCATCACCCAGGTGATCGTTGATGGTGGGATCTTGCGGACGCAATTCGACGGCCCGCTCCAATCGGTCCGCCGCTTCTTCGAAACGACCGAGACGGTAATAGATCCACCCCAGACTATCGACGATGTAACCATCCGAAGGACGGGCCGCCACGGCCTGCTTGAGCATCTCCTCGGCGCGCTCAAGGTTAATACGCAACTCGACCCAGGAATAGGCGAGATAATTAAGGACGTTCGGTTGTCCCGGCTCAAGCTCCAACGCTTTTAGGAAGTCGGCTTCGGCCATACTCCACTGATCAGACTGCTCGTAGGCAATGCCGCGGAAATAGTAGATCGACCAATGCCGACGTTCCGACACGCCGATACGCTCCAACGCCTTCGAGTAAGCATCAACGGCCTGCGTAAAGCGTTCCTCGGATCGAAGCAGGTTGCCAAGCCGCACCAGCGGCTCGAAGCGATCCTTGCGGTCGGCAGCTAGTGTCTTGAGCACCCATTCCGCTTCATCCACTTTTCCGACCTCGGCCAACTCTCCAGCAATCTGGAGCAAGGCGGTCCAGCCAAGCGGGGTCTTTTCGTCGATGCGTCGGAACGCCTTGATCGCCGACTGTGATCGACCTTCATTCTGGTGAATTTCGCCAGCGAGCATGTTGGCTACATCCAAGTCCGGCCGCAGGTGCAACGCTAGCTCGGTGAAGATCAAAGCGACGTCGTTCGCGCGCTGCTGGCGAAATATCGTCGCCAAATGAAAGAGCGATTCCGAAAGTCCATCAAGTGGCGAGGCGATCAAGGGCTTCGGGACCTGGCCAATATCGAGGCGCGCAAAGGCGGGTTCGAAAAGATTACCATCCGATTGCTGCGACGCCTGATCCTGGTACAGCGCACGTGCCTGTGCCGCCTTTCCGCTGCGTTCGAAGAAATTCCCGATTACCAGCGCCGAACGGTAGGAGATCCGTTCACGGTCGCTCAACAATGCCTGATAAGCCGTATCTGCCGCCACGACCTCGCCTGCCAAATCATTGATCATTCCAATGTGAAGGTCGCGTAAAGCCGAGGCACCCTGCAGTTTGTCCAAGGGCTGAAGCGCGAGCAGCGCACCCTCGCGATTGGAAGCGGCCATGGCAACCCAAGCCTTGAGCGGCGGGCCGACAAGTTGAGCCACACCACTATTGGGCAGACTGTCCAGAAAACTCTGGGCCAGCGAAACCTTGCCGCGCTTCAGATCATCCACCACCAAGACCGTTAGCGCCGTCGCATTAGCGGGGTCCTGGCTGTAAAGCTGCTGCGCCAATGGCACCGCTTTTACCAGCTGTCCCGCCGACGCCAAGAGCGAGAACGTGCGTCGCAACAACTCAACGTTCTCCGGGTCCCGGGTCAAAGCGCGTTCGTAATAATGCGCCGCTTGCACGATATCGTTTTGCAGGTCCGCGTGGCGGCCCGCCAGATAGTCGCCTGCGGCCTGCGCCATGGCGCTTCGCGGCAAAGGTGCCAGCGACAAACCAAGGATGAAGACACCGGCCGCCAGCCGGCGAAATACTTTCAAGTCTTTCATAGTGGTAACAGCCACAAGGAGGCCTCGCTTCCCGTTGATCGGGGGTATCCCGTTACGGACGCCTTTTGGATGTCTCCTGCGAGATACACCACCAGCACGTCACCCGTCACGATAGTCTAGCGCTCAAGCACAAGCCGCCTCAATCGCCGAATGATGGAGTAAAGGGGAAGTGACCGGGTAACCAGCCACTGATCCTCCCCCTACGTCCAGCGGTTACATGTTCGGATAGTTCGGGCCGCCGCCGCCCTCGGGTGTTTTCCAAACGATGTTCTGTTTCGGATCCTTGATATCACAGGTCTTACAGTGCACGCAGTTTTGCGCGTTGATCACGAACTGCGGGTTCTCGCCCTTATCGTCATACACGACCTCATAGACACCGGCCGGGCAGTAGCGCTGGGCCGGCTCGTCGAAAAGCGCCAGATTGTGCGAGATCGGCACTGAAGGATCCTTGAGGTGCAAGTGCACCGGTTGATCTTCTTCATGGTTGGTATTGGATAGGAAAACGCTCGAAAGCCGGTCGAAAGTAATCACGCCATCAGGTTTCGGATAGGCGATCTTCGGCATTTCCGAGGCTGGCTTCAGGCTCTCGTGATCGGCGTGCTTGTGATGGAAGGTCCAGGGCGCCTTGCCGGCAAGCACCTTGAGATCAAAGCCACCGTACAGCGTGCCGCCGAGCAGTCCCCAGCGAGCAAAAGCCGGACGGAAATTCCTGGCTTCGTGCAGTTCCTTGTAAACCCAAGACGATTTGAAAGCCTCCGGGTAGGAATCCAGCGTCGGCGCCGGGCTGTCGTAATCGGACTCTAGCGCCTGAGCGATGGACTCCGCCGCGAGCATTCCGCTTTTCATCGCGTTGTGGCTACCCTTGATCTTGGGAACATTCAAGAATCCCGCCGTACAGCCGATCAAGGCGCCACCAGGGAAAATCAGCTTGGGGATGGACTGCAGTCCGCCTTCGTTTAGCGCACGCGCTCCGTAGGCAATCCGCTTACCGCCATCCAACAACGCGCGGATTGCCGGATGCGTTTTAAAGCGCTGCATCTCTTGGAACGGGCTTAGGTGCGGATTCTGATAATCCAGCCCAACCACGTACCCGACGTAAACTTGATTGTCGGGCAGATGGTAAATAAAGGAGCCGCCGTAGGTCGCGCCATCCATCGGCCAACCCGCGGTATGGACAACCGTGCCTTCCTGATGCTTCGACGGATCGACTTCCCACAGTTCCTTGATGCCAAGTCCGTAGGTTTGCGGGTCCGCTCCGTCGCGTAGATTGAATCGCTGCTCCAAGGTTTTGGTCAATGAGCCACGGCACCCCTCGCCAAACAGCGTGTACTTGCCATGCAACTCCATGCCCGGCTGATAGGAGTCCTTGTTGTTGCCGTCCTTGCCGATGCCCAGATCACCCGTCGCCACGCCTTTGACCCGGCCGTCCTCGTGATAGAGCACTTCAGCGGCGGCAAAACCCGGATAGATCTCCGCGCCAAGCGCCTCGGCCTGCTCGGCCATCCAACGGCACAGGTTTCCAAGCGAGATGATGTAGTTGCCATCGTTGTGAAGCTGCTTGGGCAACAGAGCGATGGGAAAATTGAACGCTTTCTTCTCGGTCAGCATCATAAATTTCTCATGCCGTACCGGATTTGTGAGCGGTGCGCCTTTCTCCTTCCAATCCGGGATCAACTCGTCCAACGGCCTGGGTTCGAACACAGCGCCCGAGAGAATATGTGCGCCAACCTCGGATCCTTTTTCCAAGACACAAACCGTGATCTCTCGGCCGGTTTCCTGCGATAACTGGCGCAACTTTATGGCGGCGGCCAAACCGGCAGGTCCGGCGCCAACGATGACGACATCGTACTCCATATACTCGCGTTCCATAGCTTTCCTCCGTCACCTTGGCGCGTTGCAATCACCCGACATACTAAGGGCAGATGCCAGCCCTGCAAGTCCTGCGGCAGCATAAATCATTCATTGCCCTGACTTAATTTGAGGCTCTATCGCCGATGCGACAGATTTCACCCTGACTGGCGTCTTTAGGCGCTCTCAAATCGCAAAAATTCCCTGCCATCGGGCGCCTCGGGTGCTAGCTTGTCTCATCATGAGTGGTGACAACGACAAAACGGATGCCAAAGCGGCAGATCCTGGGCGAGCCGCGGCGCTCGAGGCCCTCCGCTGGCAGATCGAGTTAGGCGCGGACGAAGCAATCGCCGACCTGCCGCAGGATCGCTATGCGGAATCGAAACGCGAGCCTGCTGCGCTCCCCGCGACTCCCGGCAAGGCGATGCCGAAGCCAGACGACAAGGCTGTTGCTTCCCACACGGCCAATAAGCGCGGGCCAGAGGAGAACTCCGGCCCAGCGACAGGAGTATTCGAACCCAGGGTTTCCGAATTGCGATCCCAGGATGCCGCCGTCGCAGAGGCCCGCGTACTGGCTGCGACCGCTTCGACACTGACCGAACTGCGTGCAGCGCTTGAAGGATTCGATGCCTGTCCTTTGAAGAAAACCGCGAGCAACACGGTCTTCGCCGACGGAAACCCCGAAGCCGACCTGATGATCATTGGAGAAGCGCCGGGGGCCAATGAAGACCGTAAGGGTCTGCCCTTCGTCGGCGACGCGGGCCAACTGCTCGACCGGATGCTGGCCGCCATCGATCTGGATCGGACGCGGGTCTACATTTCGAACGTCGTGTTCTGGCGTCCGCCCGGCAACCGCACGCCCACCCCGGCGGAAGTGGCGCTTTGTTTGCCCTTTGTTGAAAAACACATAGCGCTGGTTCGGCCCCGCCATCTGCTTTTTGTCGGCGCTAGCGCCGCTAAGACCCTGTTGGATACGACCGAGGGTGTCTTGCGGCTGCGCGGTCGCTGGTTCGACTACAGGAATGAATTCCTCGACCAACCCCTACCGACGCTGGTGACATTGCATCCTGCCTACCTGCTCCGCATGCCGCAGCAGAAAAGCTTGGTCTGGCGAGATCTGCTATCACTCAAGGCGCACAGAGAAGAAGCTTGATCTCTTGCATCCCGAAGGCCCGGCGAACACATCGTTTGATCGAAAAAGTACGGCAGCCGGCAGGCCGCTACGAAGCCGAAGCATGAGCCGCCCGGACGAGACGCTTGTCGCGCCGCCCCGCCCGCGTCTAGACTTCCCGCTTTCCATAAGGCGTCACCCCTGGTTTGAAGGGGGGGCCGAACAGGCTCAACGATCAAGGAACCGCTATTGCCATCCCCTTGTAGGATTTCCACAGCAATTGTGAGGATGGCAGCCTTTATCTGTCTGCTAGTGGTCAGCCTTGTGCTTTCCGGCGAACCGGCGATCGCCGCGGACAAGGTGGAGGCCACTGGGGTCCAGAGCCTGCCAAGGCCACTCAGTCAGGCCGACGCAGAGCGCTACCAAAAGATCTTAGCTTTGCAACGCCGCGGCCAGTGGGATGCTGCAGACGGGATAATTTCCGAACTGGAAGATCCCCTTTTGCTGGGGCACGTTCTTTTCCAGCGCTACATGCACCCAACCGCCTATCGGTCGCGTTATGGCGAACTGGCGGCGTGGTTACGGGATTACCGCGACCATCCCGGCGCGGACCGCATCTACAAGCTTGCCCTTCAGCGGCAACCGGCATCGGCACCGGCGCTCGTCGAACCCAGAGCAAGCGGTGTCCTGCTGCCCCCCTTCTCCCTGGCGCTCGACCGGACGCCTGCTTATGTCTCGCCCCGGGCTCGCAGTTCTTCCGAAAGGCAGCAGGCTACGGAGATCCTGACGCAGGTCCGGCGCAACGTAATGCGCGACCGACTGAGCGCGACCGAGGCTTGGCTTGCCAGCGCCGAAGTCCGGCAGGTTCTGGATCAGGTCGAACTCGATGTTGCCTACGGTGAGGTTGCGGCAGGCTGGTACTATTTAGGGCGCGACAACCGCGCCCTGGCCTTGGCCGCACCGGCGGCTAAGCGCTCCGGCGCCATGGCGCCCTATGCGACTTGGATCGCCGGGTTGGCAAGCTGGCGGCTGGAAAGGTTCGAGGACGCCGGCGCCTTCTTCGGAAAGCTCGCTGGAAAGGGGCGCGCGTCACCGGCAAGCCGTGCTGCCGGCGCATACTGGGCTGCGCGTGTCGCGTTGCGGTTGAAGCAGCCTCAGGCCATGAGCCACTGGCTTAGACTCGCCGCCGCCGAAGGCCATAGCTTCTACGGCCTCTTGGCCCGCGACGCCCTCGGCATTGCGGCAGTGCCGTCGATCCCACCGAGCAATCTGGCGGCGCTCGGTGGTTTGGAGGCCAATCCGGCTATCAAACGCAGCATGGCCTTGCTGCAGATTGACCGCCGCGATCTCGCGGAGGCGGAACTTCTCCAATCCGGTGGTTGGGAGGAAGAGGTCGGTGCGCGTCAGTTGCTCATTCTGGCTGATGCCGCCGGGCTGCCGCACCTGTCCTATCGCTTGGCCGGGCAGCTCCTTCGTCTGGGTGTCGCGCCCGATGACCCGCATGTCATTACCGGCCTTTATCCCCTGCCGCACTGGAAGCCAGAGAGCGGGTTCCTCCTCGACCGGGCCTTGATTTTCGCGTTTGTGCGCCAGGAGTCCCGCTTCGATCCGCGGGCACAAAGCAGCTCAGGCGCACGCGGCTTGATGCAGATATTGCCGTCGACAGCCAGCTACATCTCCGGAGACTCCCGCTATAGCAACGGCCGTTTACGAAATCTTTACATTCCTGAAGTAAATCTTGATCTCGGCCAGAGCTACCTTAGCTATCTGCTGGACCAGTCGATGGTGGAAGGTGATCTGTTTCGGCTTGCGGCCGCCTATAACGGCGGCCCCGGTAACTTGTTGAAGTGGCAAAGGGAAACCGACCACCGCTATGACCCGCTACTCTTCATCGAATCGCTGCCATCGCGCCAGACTCGGTTTTTCATCGAACGCGTGTTGGCAAACTTTTGGATGTACCGGGCCCGGCTTGGACAGGAATCACCTTCATTGAAAACACTGGCAGCCGGTGATTGGCCTCACTATCTATCCTTGGATGACCCCCTTCAGGAGGCCGCACGGCGCGGCACGGAATAGCATGGCGCGAATTGACGAGACACTTCCATTTCTTCCCGTAAACGTTGCAGTTCTGACCGTGTCCGATACGCGCACGCCGGAAACCGACAAATCAGGCTCTCTTCTGGAACGCATGATCCAGGAGGACGGCCACAAGGTCGTGCAGCGCGAAATCGTGACCGACGACCAGACCGGTATCGCGCGCGTCCTGCATCGTTTGATCGAAGATCCCCTGATCGATGTCATCATCACCACGGGCGGCACCGGGGTAACGGGACGCGACGTGACGCCGGAGGCCCTGCGCCAGGTGATGGACAAGGAAATCGAGGGCTTCGGCGAGCTGTTCCGCTGGCTGAGCTACGAAAAGATTGGGACCTCCACCATGCAGAGCCGGGCTGTCGGCGGCGTGGCGCGCGGCACCTACCTCTTCGCCCTGCCGGGTTCACCCAGCGCCTGCAAAGACGGTTGGGGGCAAATCCTGCGCTATCAGCTCGACAGCCGCCACAAACCCTGCAACCTCGTCGAACTGATGCCCCGCCTTCAGGAACACATGAACAAAGCCGCCGGCTAAGCGCTGCTGCGCCACCGCGCCAAATCATCGGCGGTGTCGATGTCGATGAGCGGGCGGAGGAGCGCGAGGTTTGCACCCTGTGCTGCCAGGTTGGCCGCGGTGTCTGCGCGCGAGGAACTGCCACCCCAGCGCACCTGGTCGAAGGGGGCGTGCCGCAAGGCGCCGTTCGCCAAGCCACGCCGCAGGCCGATCAACCAGTAGCCGCCATCCTCCGAGGGCCCCAACACCGCGTCGTGGCGCTGTAGGCTCTGGAAGGCAGAGGCTATATCGGCGCGCTCAATGCCCGGAATATCCGACCCAACGATCACCAGCGGACCCGGCGGCAGAACTGTAAAAACCCGTGCCATGCGCCGGCCGAGATCGCCCTGCCCCTGACCCAGGAGACGCACCCCGCGCGGGAGAGGCCACAGGCCCCCACTGCCGCCCGCACCCCCGCCGTCAGGCCCGGAGGCGGTCTTCGGATCCGGCGTTACCGCAAGCCAAGCGGTCCAGCGCCGGTCGCAACCCAAGCGGCGCAGCAGCGCCGCCGTGGTGTCGCGGTGAAAGCGCCAAGCGGCCACCGCCCCCAAATCGCGCGCCAGGCGCGTCTTGACCGTCCCCAGGCGCGGCGCCCGGGCAAAGATCACGAGATGGCGTTGCAGCGGTCCCAAGGTCACCGGTAGCGCTCCGCCAGCCACGTCGGCGACGCACCCAGGAAGTAGAGCCCCAACAGCCAGAGGTTCTTGAACGGCCGCCGCCACCAACCGTCCTGACGGTAACGCGCGGCGGAGGTCACGGCGATCAGATTCAATGGACTCAAACGGCGGCGGCCAATCTTGCGGACCAGGGCCACATCCTCCATCAGGGGTTGGTCCGGATAACCGCCCAGATCCTGATAGAAAGCGCGGGCGATCAACAGACCCTGGTCACCGTAGGGAAGACCCAAAGCCCTTGCGCGCCAGTTCGCCAGGGCCGCCACGCGTGCCGCGGCGCTGCCCGGCTCGTCGAAGGCCAGTCTGCAATAACCGGCGCGGCGGCGGTTGCCCGCATCGCCGATAAAATCGAGAACGACCCGCCGCCAACCGTCACCCAGGCGCGTATCATCGTGCAGGAAGAATAGCCATTCGCCGCGCGCTGCTTCGGCGCCCTGGCGAAGCTGCGGCCCCCGCCCCTTGGGTGCTGCGATGACACGGGCGCCGGCCGCGCCTGCTAGCGCGACGCTGGCATCGCTCGACCCGCCATCGACGATCACCAACTCACATTCGAGCGCGCGCGCGCCGTTACCCGCAGTGAGGGCCGCCAGGCATCCAGGCAAGCGCTGAGCGCCATTGACCGTTGGAATAACGATGGAAAGCGATGTCTGCATATCCTGCCCGTGATAGCACGCCGGCGCGCGGCGTGATATGCCTTCCGATAGGTCCGGCGGCCACGTTTTTATGATCGCTGGACTTCTTGGCAAACGTCGGTAAAGCGCGTGGGGACGGGCTTTTAGGGGTACGCGGTCGGAAACATGGTGGAAACGCAGATCATACGAGCCTTGCACGCGCGGCTGACCGCCGTTGCAGGCTTTTACCACCTGCCCATCGAGGCGCTTGAAGAGATGGATGCCAAAGGCTTGGCGCACGATCACCTGCGGGTAAAGGGTACAGGCTGGTTGCTGCGTGTCCCCAAACAAAGCCAGTTCGGGTTTTCCGCAAGCGAAAACCTAACCTATCAAGCCGCTTGCTTCGGGCGGGTCGGGGCCAGCGGTCAGGCGCCGCGCCTGAGAAGTGTTTTCGAGCCGGGCCCCGATCTGCCCATGGGGGCGCTCCTGGTTGAGGAAATCAATGGCATGGCGCCCATTCTGCCGCGCGATCTTCCTCTCCTGGCCGAAGCCATGGCGCGGGTTCATGCCCTGCCCCTGCCGCCACCTGCGGAACGGCCGCCGCTGGAGGATCACAGCGACCCGGTCGCCGGGATCCTCAAGGAGATCGAATCCCAGGCGCGCTATTTAAAGCCTGCCGGATTGGACCCGCGTGCCGAAGCCGCCATCGAAGGTGAACTTGATTGGGCCCGCTCCTTTGCCGCTGCGGTTCGACGCCG
Organism: Limibacillus halophilus; assembly: GCF_014191775.1. Taxonomy (NCBI): domain Bacteria; kingdom Pseudomonadati; phylum Pseudomonadota; class Alphaproteobacteria; order Rhodospirillales; family Rhodovibrionaceae; genus Limibacillus; species Limibacillus halophilus. The sequence continues at coordinate 105,857 of NZ_JACHXA010000006.1, forward strand.
AACATCGCCGCAGCCGGTGACATTGGTTCTGACGGACACGCATCCCGGCAACTTCCTGATCACCAGCAGCAAAGCAGTCATCGTCGATCTTGAGAAGGCCCTTTACGGTGCGCCCGGTATCGACCTTGCCCATGCAACGGTCTATTCCTCGACTACTTGGGACAGCGCCACCTATGCTGTTTTGACGTTGGCGGAGATCGCCGGTTTCTATCGAGCTTATCTGACTCAGGTCGCCGCGCTTAAAAGTATGGATTTCGCCGTGCAGCTGGAGCCCTGGCTGATTCCGATGCGGCGCCTTTTGCTGCTGCGTGCGCTGACATGGTGCGCACTCTGGCGCGTCGAGCATAAGAAGGCCGCAACCAGCGACAAGACCTCCGCAGCCGAGACACGCGATTGGTCTGCCGATAACACCGATGCCACAGTGATCGACCATGTCCGTGACCGGGTCGATCATTACCTGAGCGGCGACACGGTCACCATGATGCAGTCCGAATGGTTGGAATCGCCGACGCTCGAAGGCCTTATCGATCTCTGATTTCATCTTAAAGTTCTTGTTTTGTTCTGTTTCTCTGCTACCCTCTCGATAAGCAGAAAGGATAGCGGCGATGACGAGGCAGGGTGTCCATAAAGGCAGAGGCGCGTTGTCCAACAGCGATGGTCGTTATGAGCGGTTCCAGCATGAAGCCGTCGACGATGGGTGGGGTTCTTTGGAAGCGGAAAGCGAGCATGAAAAACCGCAAACTCAAATCCAACCGGATCGCAGTCGCAGCATCCTGGCACACAACGATTCACCAGATGTGCCCTTTGATCGCTCGATCAATCCCTATCGCGGTTGCGAGCATGGTTGCGTCTACTGCTTCGCACGGCCGACGCATGCCTTTCTAGGGCTTTCTCCGGGTCTCGATTTCGAAACCAAACTCTTCGCCAAGTATGACGCCGCATCCTTGCTACGCCGGGAGATCAGCCGTCCTGGATACCAACCCTCGCCGATAGCTCTGGGTGCCAACACCGACCCCTATCAACCGTTGGAAAAGAAGCTGAGGCTCACGCGGCAGATTTTGGAGGTTTTGGCCGAAGCGAAGCACCCGGCCACCATCGTCACGAAATCCGCGCTGGTGCTGCGTGATCTGGATATTCTGACGGCAATGGCAAAGCAGCGCTTGGTGCGGGTTTGCGTCTCGCTCACCAGCCTTGACCCGCGGCTTTCCAGAATCATGGAGCCGCGTGCCGCCAGCCCGCAAAGGCGGTTGGACACGGTTGCGGCTCTCAGCCGGAGCGGGGTTCCGGTAACCGTTCTGACTGCCCCATTGATCCCGGCGATCAACGATCATGAACTGGAGGCACTCCTTGAGGCAGCGGCAGAAGCCGGCGCGGGGCACGCGGGTTATGTTCTTTTGCGCCTGCCATTGGAGATCAAGGATCTCTTCGAAGAGTGGCTGGAAACACATTTCCCGGATCGAAAGAACAGGGTACTGGCACGCCTCAAAGCGATGCGCGGCGGTAAGCTGTACGATGCGCGCTTTGGCCGCAGGATGTCGGGCGAAGGACCCGAAGCACAACTGTTATCGCGGCGCTTCAAACTGGCCTGCAGGCGGCTGGGCTTGGAGCCTAACCGTGAAACCTGGTCTTTGGATGTGAGTCTTTTTCGCAGACCCATGGAAGACAAAGGTCAAATGAGCCTGCTATAAGGCTCTCACGAAATGTGAACGGCCTTGAACCGGAAACGCTGGACAGTAAGCTGCGCCGCGCCCACCTTTTCTCGCAGGCAAGTCAGGTTCGAAGTCAGGAGATTGTATGCCATGACCCAGCGAAAATTCAGCCAGGACGAATTGCGTCAGAGACTCTCGCTAGAGGCTTATCACGTGACCCAGGAGGAAGGCACCGAGCGGGCCTTCACGGGTAAACTTTGGGACAACAAAAAGGCTGGCACCTACCACTGCGTGGTCTGCGGCGAAGCGCTCTTTGCCGGTGATCATAAGTTCGATTCGAGAACGGGATGGCCCTCGTTCTGGCAACCGGTAAGCGAAGCGGCGGTAGAGACCAAGACCGACCGGAAACTGTGGATGAAGCGGACGGAGGTGCATTGCGCCACTTGCGGCGCGCACCAGGGGCATGTCTTCGAAGACGGCCCGCAACCGACCGGCTTGCGATACTGCATAAATTCAGCCTCACTCACCTTCAAGGCTAAAGAAGGCGAAGGCGAGGCTTCTTAGGCAAGATGGAGAAAGAGACGGCATGAGCCCCAGGGTGCATGACAAAGATTATCCTAAAGCGGCTTTGGTTACCGGCGGCGGTAAACGCATAGGGCGCGCCCTGGCGCTCAGGCTGGCCGAAGAAGGGTATGCCGTCGCGGTGCATCACAATCGTTCCTCGAGCGAGGCGCTTGCCGTTGTGCGCCAGATACGCGAGAGCGGCGGGAAAGCGGTCGCGCTGAAGGCAAACCTGGCAGACGAATCGCAGGTCGCCGAGCTGCTGCCGGAGGCGCAGCGAGCCCTGGGTCCACTCGGTGTCTTGGTCAACAACGCCTCCACCTTCGAATGGGATACTGTTGCAAGCGCTGACCGGAAGACGTGGGACATGGCCATGGAGCCCAACCTGCGGGCGCCTTTCGTCCTCGGCCAAGCCTTCGCAAGAGCTTTGCCGGATTCCGCCTGTGGCGTCATCGTCAACATGCTGGATCAGCGGGTTTGGAACCTGACACCCTATTTCATGAGTTACACAGTCTCCAAGGCGGCGCTTTGGACGCTCACACAGACCATGGCGCTGGCGCTGGCTCCGCGCATCAGGGTGAACGGCATAGGCCCCGGCCCGGCGCTTCCCAGCCCGCGCCAGAGCGACGAAGAGTTTCGTCGCATGGCGCGGTCCATGCCCCTGGGCCAGGGCACCAGCCCCGAAGAGATCGCTAGCGCACTGTCATTCATCCTTGCGGCGCGTTCCATGACCGGGCAGATGATAGCGCTGGACGGCGGCCAACATCTCGCCTGGAGCCTACCAAAAGACACCCGCCCCCCACAGGAATGAATGAGCACGAGGTATCATGACTTTGGATATTCCCGACCCCAAAGCGCTCGGATGCGTTGTCAGCGGGCAGAAAATACGGGTGCACAATATGGTTGTGGAAAGCCATATCGGATATCCCGATTGGGAGCGTGAGGAACGACAACGCCTCAGGCTGGACCTGGAAATGACGACGCGGGTGATCCGACCCCTTGACGACACAATCCATCACGTCGTGGATTACGGCCCCATCCTGGATCGCATCCGCGAAATCTGTGCAAACAGCCGTGCCCGTCTGTTGGAAGTTTTGGCCGACCGGATCGCCGCGACCTGTCTTGAAGCTGAGTTTGTCGAATCCGTCACTGTATCGATTGGCAAGCTGGAACTTTGCAACGATGCGGAATCTGTGGGTATCGAAGTTACTTGGCAAAGAAACACTTAAAGATTCGGATATTCGGCAAGCAATTTTGGACCCCACTTTGAGGCTTTCACCTCTCGGTTAATTTCAAGCAAGGTCGTTAAGTCTTTGGAATCAATGACGCTGGCCCATCGCATCAAAGGCGAAAGTTTTACACAGTCAATTTGAGGGTTTCTTGTAGCACAGTGAGTCAATGTAAAAAAGACGATCGTGACATTTTAATTGCAGTTGACAGGCCGTACTTATAATAAAATCAATTGGTTATAAACTTTGCCCAAAAATTAGGCAAAGCATAGAAAGGCTAGGAGGGCCTAGGAGGGGACCACCTCCCCGAGAAGTTAATCACAGCTTTGTCCACAGGAATGGTGGATGACTGCGGGAACGGTTTTCCGAAGGATCAACAACCCTTAGAATTTATTTGCAAATCCGCAATAAACCCCGAAGGCATCATGGCCCAACGAAAAGGAACCAGACGACCGAAGGACCTGAGCCAAGGCGGCAAGCGGGCACCTATGATGCTGGCCGAAGAGGCTGAGGCTTACCGGGCCGAAGCAAAGCCGGAAGCGGAATCCAAAAACAGTCCACGCGGCATTTCCCGCGGTGTCGAAGCCATTGCCGCAACAGTGCGAACTCTGCCCCATCAACCGGGCGTCTACCGGATGCTCGACAGGCGTGGCGATGCGCTCTACGTGGGAAAAGCCCGCGACCTCAAGAAGCGTGTCGCAACCTATACACAGATACAAAAATTGCCACGCCGCCTACAACGTATGGTCGCGTCAACGCAATCCATGGAGGTTGTCACAACCGCCAGCGAAGTCGAGGCCCTGCTGCTGGAAAGCAATCTGATAAAGCGATTGATGCCGCGCTACAACGTACTGCTGCGCGACGATAAATCCTTCCCTTACATCCTGATTACCGGGGATCACGCCTTCGCACAGATCACCAAGCATCGCGGCGCGCACAATCGGCCGGGCAAGTACTTCGGCCCCTTTGCCTCGGCCGGCGCGGTCAACCGCACGGTGACGGCTTTGGAGAAGGCCTTCCTGCTTCGGTCTTGTTCCGACCACGTGTTTTCCAGCCGTACACGCCCCTGCTTGCTGTTTCAGATCAAGCGGTGCTCAGCGCCCTGCGTCGAGCGCATCAGTCAGGAAAATTACGCCGCGTTGGTGGATCAGGCACAGGCCTTCCTCTCGGGGGCCAGCAACCAGATTCAGCGCGAACTGGCGAGCCGGATGGAGGCCGCCTCCGATGCTCTCGATTTTGAAACGGCGGCCATTTACCGCGACCGCGTGCGGGCGCTGAGCCACATTCAGTCGCACCAGGAAATCAATATCGAAGGGTTGGAGGATGCCGATATCCTGGCCTTGGCCGAGGAGGGCGGGCAGACCTGCATTCAAGTTTTCTTTTTCCGCGGCGGGCGGAATTACGGCAACCGGGCCTATTTCCCAAGCCATGACAAAAGCGAAACCGCCGAGGCGGTCTTGGGTGCCTTTATCGCCCAGTTCTATGATAACAAGCCTCCGCCGCCAGATGTTGTGATGAGCCATCAAGTGCCGCAAGCAAGCCTGTTGGCTGAAGCGCTGAGCTTGAAGGCCGGTCGCAGGGTGCGCCTTGCCAGACCTCTTCGTGGCACCCGCCGCAAGGTGATGGAGCAAGCACTGAACAATGCGCGAGAGGCATTGGCGCGGCGGTTGGCGGAAAGTTCCGCGCAACGCAAGCTGCTGGCCGAGCTTGGCGATCTCATGGGATTGGACGGCACACCGGAACGGGTCGAGGTCTACGACAACTCTCATCTGCAAGGTACGTCCCCCTACGGCGCAATGATTGTCGCCGGGCCGGAAGGATTCCAGAAGAACGCCTATCGAAAATTCGGCATCCGCAGCCCGCAAACGGAAACCGGTGGTGACGACTACGGAATGATGCGCGAGGTCATGCAGCGGCGATTCAGCCGGGCCCAGAAGGAAGACCCCGACCGCGACAAGGGTCAATGGCCCGATCTTGTCCTGCTCGATGGTGGTAGGGGCCAGCTATCGGTCGCCCTGGAGGTATTGGCGGAGCTTGGAATTGACCAGCAACCCATCGCCGCCATCGCCAAGGGTCCCGACCGCGATGCCGGTCGTGAACGAATTTTTCTGCCGGGCCGTGAACCGATCCTGTTGGCGCAGCGTGACCCCGTACTCTATTTCATTCAGCGTCTGCGCGACGAAGCCCACCGCTTTGCCATCGGCTCGCACCGTCTGGGCCGCGCCAAAAAGCTCACGGCATCACCACTGGACGAAATTTCAGGGATCGGCGCGCGGCGCAAAAAAGCTTTGCTGCTCCACTTTGGTTCCGCCAGAGCCGTCAGTCGCGCCGGTCTTGCCGATTTGACGGCTGTTGAGGGCATCAGCGAAACCGTGGCACAAAAAATCTACGATCACTTTCATCCGCAGCCATGATGAGTGCCTGGCCTCCGGCCCGGATGGGTCAGCGCCGACCGAAGAGCTTCTCGATGTCGGCGAGCTTCAGTTCGACATAAGTCGGGCGCCCATGGTTGCATTGCCCCGAGTGAGGCGTCGCCTCCATTTGCCGCAACAACGCATTCATCTCCTCCGCCGCGAGGCGGCGTCCGGCACGGACGGAGCCATGACAGGCCATCGTACCGCAGACCTCACCCAAACGTTCGGTCAAGGCGAGCGCCTGATCCATTTCGGATAACTCATCGGCGAGATCACGTACCAGACCCTGCACATCTAGTTTGCCGAGCAGCGCCGGCACCTCGCGCACCACCACCGCACCAGAACCGAAGGCCTCCAGCACCAACCCCAGCGCCGCCAATTCTTCGGCTCGATCAGCTAGGCGGCGAGCATCTTCCTGTTCAAGTTCCACAACTTCGGGGATCAGGAGTATCTGTCGGGCGACGCCTGCACCCGCCATCTGCTCTTTCATGCGTTCATAGACCAGGCGCTCATGCGCGGCATGCTGGTCGACGATGACGATGCCATCTGCGGTCTGAGCGACGATGTAGGTCTCGTGTAGCTGTGCGCGAGCGGCGCCCAACGGGAAGTCGGTTGCCGGGCCGCTAGGCTCCTCCGGCGCGCCGTCAATACTCCGGGCACTGCCGTCGGGCGCAAGCGGCTCGCCTGCCAAGCCGGACAACGGCGCCTGATAGTCAAAGCCGCGATCCGAAAGACCGCGGGGCAAGGCACTCCCCCGGTAGCTGCCCGCGTAGTTTCCAGGTTGCTCCCGACGGAATGCGCCCAACGCACCTTCCGCCACCGTCGTGCTGGCCCTATGCCTGGCTTCGGCGAGCGCATGGCGGCAGGCGCTGACGATCAAGCCGCGCACCACGCCTTGATCGCGAAATCGGACCTCGGCTTTCATGGGGTGAACGTTGACGTCCACCTCATCGGGCGGAATATCGAGAAAGAGCGCCAGAAGCGGATGGCGGTCATGCGCCAAGAAATCACGATAGGCGCCACGAACAGCGCCGTAGAGCAGCTTATCGCGAACCGGTCGCCCATTGACGAAGAGGTACTGCAATTGACTCGTCGATCGGTTGAGCGTCGGCAGACCGATAAACCCCGACAGGCGAATGCCCTCGCGTTCAGCTTCGATAGGCAGGGCATTCTCGCCAAACTCCCGCCCCATGATGGCGCTCAGGCGCTTGAGGCGTTGGTCGAAAAAGTCTCCCTGTCCGGCGGGCAGGCGGAGATGATCCCGGCCATCCTCTTCCAGCGAGAAGGCAACCGAGGGGTTGGCCATCGCCAAACGCTTGACGATGTCGAGTGTGTAACCGGTCTCGGTTCGGCTTTGCTTGAGGAATTTGAGCCGCGCCGGGGTCGCAAAGAAAAGGTCACGAATTTCAACCCTCGTGCCGCGATCCAACGCCGCCGGCTTCGGCTTTTGTTGCTTGCCACCTTCCACCACCAGGGCCCAGGCTTCGTCGGCACCGCTCTGGCGGCTGGTCAGTGTCACCCGTGCCACGGCGGCGATTGACGGCAAGGCCTCCCCCCGGAATCCCAAATGACGGATATGCACCAGGTCGTCATCGGGTAATTTGGAGGTGGCATGCCGTTCCACGGCCAATTCCAACTCTTCGCGTGTCATGCCGCAACCATCATCGGTGACGGCGATTAACGCCTTGCCGCCATCGCGCAGGCTGACATCAACCCGTCGAGCGCCAGCGTCCAGAGCGTTTTCGATCAGCTCTTTAACTGCCGATGCCGGACGCTCGACCACTTCGCCGGCGGCGATTTGGTTGACCAGGGTTTCCGGCAGTCTGCGGATTGGCATAGCGAACTCTCCCAGTGCCGCGGCACGTACCACGGCCTCCTAGACCCCAACTGGCTCCTACCCCCGGAGGCCGCGTCCGTTGGCGGCTCTCAGACCTCCTTCAGGTAATCGCGTGCCAGACGTTTTCCGGTCTCGACCGCAGGCTGGCCGAAGGGATCGACACCGAACAAGTCCGCAGCCAGGATGGTTTCCAGCATGAAATGCATGAAAAGCGATCCTAACTCATGCTCGTCGAGTCGCTGCAGTGTCAGTCGGCGAACCGGCCGACCGGCCATAAGCAGACTGTCCGCCGTGGCTTGCGCCGACGCCCTCAAAAGATCCCCCATCTTGTGACCGCGCAGGTATCGCAAGTCAGGGTCGTGCGTCAAATCTTCGGCAAAGCGTGCACCGCCCCCATTTTCCTCCAACTCGATGAAGGTGAAGAGCTTGTCATCAGGCCCATCGAGATAGAGTTGCAACTGACTGTGCTGGTCTACCGTGCCCAGCGCGTTGATCGGTGTCGTACCCTGCTTTTCCTTGCCCAGACTTTCCGCCCAAATCTGTCGGTACCAGTAACCGAAGGGCTGTAAACGGTCGCTGTAGGGCATCATGATCGACTGGCTGATACCCCGCGTTTGGCAAAGGCCAACAGAGATCGCGGCGCCTACCGCGGGCAAGTTTTCGTCGCTCTCACCCGATACCAGACAGCGGTTCAACGCCTCAGCGGCACCTGCGCGAAGGGCCGCACAGTCCAGCCCGGCCAGACGCGCCGGTAGCAACCCGACATTGGTCAAAACCGCAAACCGTCCGCCGATATCGGTCACATGATCGGTTCTCGGTAAGGAAAAGCGCGCTGCCAAACGACTGAGCGCGGAATCGCGCTGCTCGGTCAGAACAAGAAAGTGCGCGGGCAAGGCAGCTTCATCCAAGGCGCTGCGAAAAAAATCCAAAACCAGCGCGGCTTGCGCCAAAGTCTCGGCGGTGCCGCCGGATTTGGAGATAACGATGACGCCGGCGCGCGCCGGGTCGCAGTCCGCCAGACGATCCGAGACGCTGACCGGATCGACGTTCTCCAAAAAGATAAGCCGCGGTTTGGATGAAAACCCCGCCAACCGGGTGATTGTCCTGGCGCCGAGCGAAGAACCGCCGGTTCCCAGAATAAAAATCTGATCGAAGGACTCCCGGAACCGGGTCGCCAAAGCCTCTATCTCGTCCAGATCCGATCGCCACTCCGGCACCTGCAGCAACGCCATCTGGCCACTTGTCCGCTGCCTGGCAAGGCCTTCGCAGGCCCGCACGGCGCGGCGCAGCATGCCGCGATAGGTTGCCTCCGCCAGTCCTTGTTCGCCGATAACGCTGGCCAAGCAACCGTTGCTGTCAATCCTGTAGCTCATATCTGTTCACTGCCCCCCATTTTTTCATAGAAGAACCGCGCCGGTTCCACAATGCAAGGGAAGAAAGCGAACAGGAAGACATTGAGCCCCCGACCCTATCGCCCGGGCCCTACCCCTGGGTTTTTCCTTCGGTGTCGGCGGGCTGCCCAGCCGGCGGCTCCTCTGGCGCCGCGCGGGTTGGCACGACGTTCTGCGGCTGTCCGACAACGACTACCGTCAAGTTCTTCACATCAAACAGCTTACGGGCGACGCGGCGGGCATCCTCCAGCGTGACCGCGTCGATATAGTCGTTTCGGCGCTCCAGGTAATCGATCCCAAGATTTTCGATCTGCATGCCCAACAACATGCCTGCGATCCGCCCGCTGTTGGAGAACCTAAGTGGGAATGAGCCGGTCAGATAGGTCTTGGCCGCTTCCAATTCCTCTGCCGTCGGCCCTTCTTCGGCCAAGCGTTCCCACTCCGCACGGATCAAATTCAAGGAATCGCCCACTCGTTCACCCGCGGTTGCGACGCCGCCATAAACCAACGCCGTATGGTCGAGCGGCAGCAGATAAGAGTATACCGAATAGGCAAGTCCACGCTTCTCCCGCACCTCGGCAAACAGGCGGGAGGTGAAACCGCCGCCGCCAAGGATGTGGTTGACCACGTAGGCGACGTAGTAATCCGGGTCGTCACGCTTTAGACCCGGTTGGGCAAAGGCAACGATGGATTGCGGAATCGGCGCGTCGATCACGACCGTTTCACCCAGGTTGGCCGGCGCGACATCGGCAACCAGGGTCGTATCGCCGGCCGCTGGCAGCGCGCCAAACGCTTCGTCCAGCAGGCTCGCAAGCTCGCTCGCCGTGATATCGCCTACGACACCAATTTTCAGGCGTTTCAGGTTCAAACGTTCGGCCACGAAGGCCCGCAGGTCCTCACTATCAATCGCTGCAATGCTGTCCACCGTTCCCGAGGTTTCGCGCCCATAGGCATGATCCGGATAGAGCAGTTGCCAGAGCGTCCTTCCCGCCAGCGCGTCGGGGTCTTTTTCGCGCCGCGCTATACCGGTCAGTATCTGCGCCTTGATGCGCTCCAGCGGTTCGGCGTCGAAACGGGGCTCGGTGAGCGAAAGCCGCAAAAGTTCCACAGCCTTTTCCCGATTACGCGTCAAAGTCCGCAAGCTGCCGGAGAAGGTATCCTTGGTCGCACTGTAAGAAAGGCTGATCGAATTGTTTTCCAAGGCCGTTCTGAAGGCCGTTGAGTCATAAGAACCCGCCCCCTCGTCCAACAGGCCGGAAACCATGTTGGCAAGCCCTTCCTTGCCGACCGGGTCTAAAGCCGCGCCGCCGGAAAACGCGAACTCGATCGCAAGAATCGGATTGCCGTGATCTTCGATCAACCAGGCTTCAATTCCGCCTGGGCTGAGGACTTTCTGTACCTCCGCGGCGCGCACCGAAGCCGCGAGCGAGAGGATTGTCAGGAGGGCGAGCCCAGCAACAGCCGAGAGCCGCAAAAATCTGAGATGCAGCATGTTACGCTTTCCTCTCTTAGCTCGTAGGCTTTGGCAATAGCAGGCGCGTGACCGAGCTATTGTCCTTTAGAATGGCGCGGGCCGCCGCTTCCACCTGCTCGGGGGTCACCGCCTCGATACGTTCCGGCCAAGATTCAATATCATCCAGAGTCTGGCCGGTTACCAACGCTTGTCCGATAGCACGGGGCGCCGTGGAAAGATCGTCACGCGCGAAAATCGCTGCGGCGGTAAGACGTTGCTTGGCATCGCTCACCTCCTGCGGCGTGACACCCCCTTCCAAAAGCGTGGCAATCTCGGCTCGCAGCGCTTCTTCTGCTATCTCCACGTCCACACCGGGCCTAGGCGAGATGTAGAGGCCGAAAGATGACAGATCATAGTCGCTGGCGTCGTACCAGCTTCCGGCGCCTGCCGCCAACCCCTGGTCAACCACCAGGCGTTGGTATAGTCGGGAAGAACTAGCGCCACCAAGCAATTCGGAAAGAATTTCCAACGCGTAGGGATCAGCCTGCGCGAATTCATCAGTGCTCCGATTGTAGCTTGGCGCGAGATACTCGATCGAGAGAGAGGGCTGGCGCACCTGCTCGCTTTCCAGGGAAACACGGCGCGGGGCCGTCTGTGGTGGTTCGCTTGGACGCACGCGGTCTGGAACATCGCGGCGGGGCACAAGTCCGTATGTCGACTCGGCAAGCGGCTTCACCTCTTGTGCCGTGACATCGCCGGAGATCACCAACACGGCATTGTTAGGGGCATACCATTGCCGATAGAAATCGATAGCATCCTGGGTCGTCAGCGCAGAAACCTCCTGCGGCCAACCGATAATCGGCGTTCCGTAAGGGTGATGCAAAAACAGTGATGCACGAGCCATTTCCGAAAGCCGCCCACCCGGCTCATTGTCGGTCCTGCTGCGGCGCTCCTCCAGGACCACGTCCCGTTCCGGCAAAACAATGGCATCGACCAGTTTCAGATTGGCCATGCGATCCGCCTCGTGGCGCATCATGATCTCAAGACGGTCCTTTGCAACGGTCTGATAGTACCCGGTGTAGTCCCAGGAGGTGAAGGCGTTCTCGCTGCCGCCATTGGCGGCGACGATCCTGCTGAACTCGCCCGGTGCAAGCTTATCGGTTCCCTTGAACATGAGGTGTTCGAGAAAGTGGGCGACACCCGATTTTCCGACGGGTTCGTCCGCGGCGCCGACCTTGTACCAAAGCATATGCGTGACGATGGGTGCGCGCGCATTGTTCACAACAACAACCTGCAGACCATTGTCCAACGTGAAGGATTCGGGATCGAAGATGCGCGCAAAAGCCGGAACCGAGAGCGCCAGCAAAACCGGCAGAAACAGTAATGGTAAGGTGAATCGGCGCATGCTCTGCATTCCCATCTTGTTTCATCTACCCACACTTGCGACAGCCGCCACGAGGAGCAGCCTGCTCAGTAGATAGCGCGAAAGGAAGCTTACGCAACTGCAGGATCGCGGATTTGGCAGGCGCGCACGATAGTTTGATGGCGCACTTTATCCGGTCTCAAGCTACCCAAGAAAGAAACTAGAACAGGCTGCCGCCGTCCAGCAAACCTTCAAAGATCGCTTTTTCCTTGCGCTGTATGCTCGGTGTGTCACCGGTTGTGACGGCTTGTCCCAATGCTTCGTTCTCGCGCAAGCGCTGCGATTCAGCAGTGGCGTCGATCACGGTGCCCGGCTCTTCCTGCTTGCGCCAGAAAATCAAGCTGTTGATAAAGCTGTCCTGCTCTTCGGCTAGAGCAGCCGCCTCGCGATTGACCTCCTGGCGAATCGCTGGGTTGGCATTGAGAGCGCCCGCTTGACGCAGCAACGCTACTTCGCCTTCGCTGCGTCCGTCGCTGACAGTCACCTGCTGGTCGAGCGGAACCACCTGCCCTTCACGCCTGAACACCGCATTGCGCGCTTGGTCTGTCGCAGAACCTTCCTGCGGACGCACAGCACCGGGCGCCGGCGGACGCAAAGCAAAATCAGGCGGCAGCGATAGCGGTGCGCGGGCAACCACGCGGAATTCATCAGGCGGCCGCTTGCGCTCCAACCCGAACTGTTCGCGTACGCCGCCGCAACCAACCAGCAGCACCGCCATCAGGCAGAGAATCGCCCCATTCATCTTGCCTCGTGCGGTCATATTCTGTCCCTTCGTGGAAACGTCCCTCATTGGCCCTTCGTTTTACTCTTTGTCGCGCCGCCAAACAAGCCATCCAAAAGGACAAGTGCGACACCCAGGAAAAGCGCGCTGTCCGCGACGTTGAACGCTGGCCAGTGATAACCGGCGGCATGTAAATCAAGAAAATCCACCACGGCGCCGATCCGCACCCGGTCCAGCGCATTACCCAGCGCACCCCCCACGATCAGACCGAAGGCAGCGGCAACTCTTGGGCCTGCACTGCGAAAAGCCCAAACCGTCAACCAAAGAGAAATGGCCACGGCTAACCCTGCCAGCAGATAAGGTTGCCATGCCAAGCCGAGTCCGCCGAGCATCCCAAAGCTGACCCCCCGGTTGAAAACCAGAACCAGGTTAAAAAACCCAGTAACCTGCACCTGCCATCCGATCCCCTCGGCCAGATCCAGAATCGCCAGCTTGCTTCCCTGGTCCAACAGAAAGGCGATCAGCGCCATCGATAGGAAGAGAAAGCGAGGACCGCGCACCATCTCGGTCAGGCCACCCCGCCCAAGGCGCCGACGGCATCGGCGCAGCGACGGCAAGTCCGTGGTACTTCTTCGATCTCACCGACCTCGGGAAGGACCTTCCAGCAGCGCTCACATTTCTGCCCCTCGGCGGTTATCGGCACCACAGCGACGCCTGCGATATCCTCCAATCTGAAGGCTTCATCGGGCCCATTTCCTGCTTCAACACGAATCTGGGAGGTGATGCAGATAGCCGCCAGATCGACACTCCCGACGACGTCGCGAAGACCGGCATCTTCGATATGAACCAGAGGGCAGGCTTGGAGAGATGAGCCGATACGCTTCTCGGCCCGCTCCAACTCCAACGCGCCGGTCACAACACGGCGAACGCGTCGGACCTTCTCCCATTTGTCGGCAAGCGCATCGTTGCGCCAGTCCGCCGGGATCGTCGGATGGACCCTCAGGTGAACACTTTCCGGCGCCTTGCCGCGCGCCAGCCAGGCCTCCTCAGTGGTGAAGCAGAGAATGGGCGCCAGCCAAGAGGTCAGGCAGTCGAAGAGAATATCGAGCACCGTTCGGCAGGCACGCCGGGTGAGATCGTCCGGGCGATCACAATAGAGCGCGTCCTTGCGAACGTCGAAATAAAAGGCGGAAAGATCGACGGCGCAGAAGTCGTGCAGCGCGCGATAAAGCGCATGGAACTCAAAGGAATTCGCCGCATCGCGCACTTGCTTGTCCAATTCCTGGACCCGGTGCAAAACCCAACGCTCCAGTTCCGGCATCGCTGCGACCTCGACACGCTCTTTCTCCTCAAAGTCAGAAAGCGCGCCTAGCAGATAGCGCAGCGTATTGCGCAAACGCCGGTAGGCGTCGGCCTGATGCTTGATGATGTGCTCGCCGATTCTCAGATCCTCCGAGTAGTCCGATCCGACCACCCAAAGGCGCAGGATGTCGGCGCCATATTTCTGCATGATGTCTTCAGGCGCCACCACGTTGCCCAGCGACTTGGACATCTTGCGAGCCTTTTCGTCCAGAACGAAACCGTGCGTTAGCACAGCGTCATAGGGCGCGCGGCCGCGCGTGCCGGAGGACTCCAGCAATGACGAATGGAACCAACCGCGGTGCTGATCCGATCCTTCCAAATACAGGTCGGCCGGCCACTTCAACTCTGGACGCGCCTCAAGAACGAAAGCGTGAGTCGAGCCGGAATCGAACCAAACTTCAACCACGTCGCTGATCTGCTCATACTCTGCGGGATCATAGTCGTTCCCGAGGAAACGGCTCGCGGGCGACGAGAACCAGGCGTCGCCGCCCTCCTCCTCGAAAACTGCCGCGATGCGATCTACGACGGCTTGGTCCCTCAGGGGTTCGCCGGTCTGCTTGTTGACGAAAATCGGCAGCGGCACACCCCAAAGGCGCTGACGGGAAATGCACCAATCCGGCCGTTGGGAAATCATTGATCGCAGTCGCGCCTGTCCCCCTGCAGGCACAAAGCGCGTGTCATCGATGGCCTTGAGCGCCTTTTCCCGCAAACCGTTCGTTTCCATGGATATGAACCATTGCGGTGTGTTGCGGAAAATGAGCGGCGCCTTGGAACGCCAGGAATGCGGGTAGCTATGGCGCACACTGCCTTTGTTCAGCAGTTTTCCTGCCGCCGCCAAAGCCCGAATCACGGCGACATTGGCATCACCTTCCTTGCCGTCGCTGGTGTAAACCACCGTACCGGCAAAGAGGGGAACGTGCGGCAGAAAGCGACCCTCGCCGTCGATGTTGTTGGTGATTTCCAACCCCTTGCGGCGACCTAGGTCCCAGTCATCGGCGCCATGTGAAGGCGCCACATGGACGAAGCCGGTGCCCTGGTCCATGGTCACGAAATCAGCCTCGTAAAGCGGCACCTCGTAGTCATAACCCTGGCCGCGCAGCGGATGAGCGGCAACGCTGCCGGCAAGCGCGGACCCAGGGAACTCCGCTTCGACTTCATAACTTTCCAACTTGGCGTCGGACGCAACCTGTTCAATCAGTGCCTTGGCGATCACGATGCGCTCGCCTGGTTCGGCCTTGCTGTTCTCCAGCACCGACCCGACCTTCAGCACCACATAAGTTTCCTCCTCGGCGAAAGCCACGGCGCGGTTCGAGGGGATGGTCCAGGGCGTGGTCGTCCAGATAACGATGCTGGCTCCCTCCAATTCACGACGGCTCGCCGTGACAACCGGGAAACGCACCCAGATGGTATGCGACTTATGCTCGGCGTACTCGACCTCGGCATCCGCCAGCGCCGTCTTCTCCACAACCGACCAAAGCACCGGCCTGGCACCGGCGTAAAGCCCGCCGTTCATCAGGAACTTGCCCACCTCGCGAACGATTTGCGCCTCGGCGGAGAACTTCATGGTGGTATAGGGGTTCTCCCAGTCGCCGATAACGCCTAACCGCTTGAACTCGCCGATCTGGATATCGATCCACTTTTCGGCAAAGGCCCGGCATTCGCGTCGGAAAGTAACCTTGTCCACGGCGTCTTTATCCTGGCCACGCTCGCGGTACCCTTCCTCGATCTTCCATTCGATCGGCAGGCCATGACAATCCCAACCCGGCACATAATGCGCGTTCTTACCGAGCATCTGCTGTGCCCGGTTGATGGTGTCCTTAAGAATCTTATTCAGGGCATGGCCCATGTGAAGATGGCCGTTCGCGTAGGGGGGCCCGTCATGCAAAACGAACAATTCGCGGTCTTTCGATTCCTCGCGCAGGCGATCGAACAGACCGAGCTTTTCCCAGTGTTCCAGGATTTCCGGCTCTTTTTGCGGCAGACCCGCGCGCATAGGAAATTCGGTCTTTGGCAAAAAGACGGTGGACTTGTAATCGACGGTCATCACTCAACACCTCGGGAGAGCGCTAGATTCGCATGATGCGAATGCGCCTTAAAGAACTTCGCGCGCGATGTTAGTCATGCGCGGGGCCGGGTCAAGCATCCCCTTGCCCCAATCGCGCTCGGGCCAAGGCCGCATCGCGGTGCATCTGCTCCGTCATAGCCTCCAGGCTGTCGAAATTCTCTTCCGCGCGCAGGAAAGAAATCAATTGAACCCTTAGATGTTTGCCATAGAGGTCACCGGACCAATCAAAGAGATGAACCTCCAGCAGTGTGTCCTTTCCCGCGACGGTCGGACGGCGCCCCAGATTGGCCACCCCATCGATGAAGCGCGTCGCCCCGCCTGCGTCGATACCGGCACGCACGGCGTAAATGCCATGCGCCGGTTCCAGATAATCGTCCAGCCTGACATTAGCGGTTGGAAAGCCCAAGGTGCGGCCAAGCTGCTTGCCTTTTTCGACGCGCCCTTCGATCTCGAAGGGGCGGCCCAATAGACGCGCAGCGAAATCCGGTCGCCCAGCTTGCAGTTCCTGACGAATCAGGCTGGAGGAATAGATCGCCGTCGAACCGTCGCGCACCGGCTCGACCACCGTCACGCCGAAACCCAATTCCGCTCCCTTGGCCCGCAGCAGCGCAGCGTTGCCCTGGCGCTTGTTACCAAAACAGAAGTCCCAACCAATGACCACATGCCCAACCCCCATACCCTCGACCAGGATGTGCTGGATGAAGTCCTCGGCGCTGATGGAGGCAAAAGCCGTGTCAAAATGCGCCACCACCATGTGATCAATACCCAACGCCTCGAGCGTGCGGGTCTTGATGCGGAATGGCGTCAACCGAAAGGGCGGCAGGTCGGGTTGAAAAATGGAACGCGGATGTGGCTCAAATGTCAGGACAAGGCTTGGAACGCCCAGAGCTGCAGCGCGTGTTCTTGCCTCGCCTAGCAATACCTGGTGCCCCAAATGCAAGCCGTCGAAGTTCCCGATCGCCACCACGCCCTTGCGTGCTTCTTGCGGCAAACGTTCGCTATGCCTGTAAATTGCCATCCAGTCCGATCACCAAATCCATTGACTTGCCCGCCACCTCTGGCGCGCCGCACCATAGCCGCTGGCGCCACAGGTGAACAGACCCGACGCGCAAACTTTCTAGGGTGAGACGACGACCGGCTGAGCGAGTATCCACAGCGATGCCATGGTAAAGCCGATCATCATTATTGTGATCGGCGTTTGGCTGCGGATTGCCTTGTCATCATTCGGAAATTGGCGCAGCGCCTCGTAGTGGGCCAGCACGACTGAAATTACATGCCCGGATATGACGGAGGTGATGGCCAGGTACCAGACCGCCTTGGCGTTCATGACGCTAACGTCGATGACATAATCTCGGGTGCCAAAAACGTTCCAACCCAGGCCGAAGGGGTCGGAAATCAGGGGAATTGCGTACTGCCCGGCGAGCGCCAGATAGGAGAAGTAGTGCGCAAGGTGGTAGGCAATGGCGATCGGCAGCAGCGTATGGGCAAAGCCGCGGACCAACTGCATCGTGGTCAAACCGCCCGCCAGACGCGCTGATATCCAGCAGGTCAGGACATAGAAGCCGGTGACAATCAGCGGCGCGGCCAACAAACCCAGCGTCTTGATCGCAGTCAAAGGCTCTATATCGGCCCGGACGGCAACAAGAAGCCAGGGCCTGACCTCCGCGCTTTCGGCAAACCACTGCAATAAGTCCACCCAAAGCGGTGTTTCGGAGAAGCCGTCGAAGGTGACCGTGGCGAGCACGGCCATGACGAACACAACGCCGGAGACCTCTCTTGGGGGGTCGCCGAGCAATCCCTGGGCGGGCAAACGGACGACCGCGAAGGCACCCGGGTCCTCTATGGATCGACCCATGAAGCCAAAACGCCCGAGCAGGTTAAAGAAGCGATGAAACGGATCGACCCGATCCAGCCAAACCTGCCGCCCGTAGAGCGCCATGCCAAGCCAAGTCATGGCGCTGTAGGCTAGTATCAACCACCCCAAGCGACGCGGATCGTCACCGAAATCGCCGATCATCTCCGCCCAGGCAAACCCCAGGAACATTAGCACCGCCGGCCAAACCCCGAGCCAATCCGGCAAAGCGCGCGGCGCCACGAAATCCGCGATACGGCTCCAGGAGAAAAGCGCTGACCAAGGGTTAAGGGCATTCCAAATGTTGCCGACAAAGGCCGTGAACAGGGCAAAGCCAACCCACCAGATGACCCACACGATCAAGGTGGCAAAGTTTCGCGTTGGCGATGGGTCGCCGAAAAAAGCAACCGACAGCGCGAATAGAAAAATGCCGACCCCCAGGATACGGACCGGCAGAACCAACCCCGCCAGCATCTCGCCAAAACCCCAATCCGACACCAGAGGATATTCCAAAGGTTCTGGCGAACTACGCGGCCGCCCGATGACAGTCAGTATCAGGAAGGTGATGGCAACCGCCGTGCCGGCGGCAAAGAGGTAGAAACCAATAGGCAGGGGCAGGTCATAACGGCCCCCAAATGCATGGGCGATTGCGTCCGTCGGACGCAACGACAGGACAAGAGCGGCCGCTATCCAAAGCCAAGTGCGGCGCATCATTTTGGATAGACTTCGTAATAAAAGAGGACGCCCTTGCCATGACCGCCGTCATAGTGATGGATCTCGGCCGGGAAACGTCCGGTGAGATGGCTCGGCAGGTCAATCTGCAGTGGCGTTCCGGCCTGCAGCGCATATTCCAGGTCGTAACCGTGCAGATGAACGATCAACGCTTTATCGCTCACAAGCGATAGTGAGACGGAATCATCCTGATTGACGGTGATGGTATCGCCTCCTTCGCTCAAAGCGCCGCCGACAGCCTGCAGCGCAAAGCTGCGCGTGTCAGCCAGCGCCGTCGCCGCCACAACCAGCAGGGTGGAACTCAACAGAAAGCCTGAAATCAACTTTCGGTTCAAACCTTAACGTCCTTTCGATCGTAAATAGAGTCTGCTGTAACGGGCATTCTAATTGACGAAACCGGGTTGGTGGCAGAAGATTTGTCGAGCTGAGTAATTCAAAAAACTGCATGAGAGGCTCTCAGCCGAGCAGCCCCCGAAGGCTAAGCGGCGATCACATCAAGAACAACACTCGGGGCGTTTCACCTACTAGGGAGAGAGTTCCTATGAAAGTTCTTACGATGACAACAGCGCTTGGCATTGCAGCAATGCTTCTGAGCGGAACATCCACGCAAGCTGAAATTCTCGCCATGATGAACTACGAGAGCAAGACAGCGGACTCGCTGAAAGCGCTAAAGCTATCCGGACCGGGCGAGCGGCGAGAGGGAATAGCGATTATCGATGTCGATCCGGGGTCCGGTTCCTTCGGCAAGATCATCATGGACATTCCCATGCCCGCCGATCAGGTGGTCCATCATATCTTCTACGACAGGACCATGACCAAAGCCTACGTAACCTCACTTGCACAGCCCTCGCTGATGGTGATGGACATGCAGCGCTATCCTTATCGCTTGAAGCCCATCGCGCTGGAGGGTTGTCAGATGGCGGAGGATGTCATTTTTGACGAAACCAACGAGCGGTGGTTCACGACCTGCATGAACTCTGCCAACGTCTTCGTAGGTCGCGTCTCCAACGATGAAGTTTTGGCGGAGATCAAGCTGCCGGGCACCTATCCGCATGGTCTGGCAGTTAACAGCAAATCCAATCGGGTTCTGGTCACCAGCACGATCAGCGGCGACCTGAAGAGCCCTGATGAAGTTGTTTCTGTCGTCGATGCAACGACCTATCAACCGCTGGGATCACACCGGCTTTCGATGAAGCCCGAGGGGTCCGGAGAAGCCCCTGTGGAGATTCTTTTTGTCCCAGGAGCAGAACCTCCAATAGCCTACGTCACCAATATGTTCGGCGGAACGCTCTGGACCATGACCTGGGACGAGGGCTCACAGGACTTCAAGTCGGAGCAGGTCTTCGATTTCGCTTCGCTGGAGGCAGGCGTGCCCCTTGAGATGTACTTCAACGATGCAGGCGACCGGCTCTACGTAACGACTGCCAAGCCAGGGCATCTCCATGTCTTCGATGTCGGAATGGACCCCGGCAAGCCGAGCTTGATCGAAAGCCTTCCCGCCGGAGAGGGTGCTCATCACGTTGCCATCACCAAGGACGAGAAGTACGGCTTTGTGCAGAATGCCCTACTGAACCTCCCGGGCATGAGCGATGGCGCCGTCACGGTCATAGACCTTCAGCAGCATAAGGTCCTGGGGTCGATGGATACCCTGAAGAATGCGGGCTTCAATCCCAACTCGATCGTACTGTTGCCTGAATGGAATCACTTAGCCGGACACTGACCGGGCTCACGCTGGCACCCTGGAGGTTCACGTAATCTCGCGATAAACCTCCAGGGTCGCAGCGGTAATTTGGGCGTCGCTGAAACGCTCCAAAACCAAATCCCGGCTGGCCTTGCCAAATTGCGCAAGGAGATCTTTGTCGCCCGCGAGCTTTCCCATCGCAGCCGCCAGGGCCGGGATATTGCCCGAGGGCACGATGAAACCGTTTCTTTTATCCTGGGCGATGGCCCGGCAACCGGGCAGTTCGCTGGCGATCAAAGCTCGGCCAACTGAAGCGCCTTCGAGCAGACAGCGCGGGATGCCTTCGCCGTAGGCGCTCGGCAGGACCACCGCATGAACCGAAGCCAAAAGGCTCGGCATGTCGGCGCAGTAACCGACCCATTCAATCGTGCCCATGCTTTCCCACCGCTCCAGCAGGGCGCGCTCCAGTCCGTCCGGATGTCCTGAATCCAGATCGCCGGCCAACAAAAACTCAGCCCTGACACCGGCTGCCCGAAGCTCGGCCGCGGCAGCGGCATAGCTTTCTATGCCCTTCGACTTAAGAAGCCTGGAAGCAAGAAGAAACCGAGTGGGGCCTTTGGGCAGCGGCGCCGGAGCGAAGCTTTCGGTATCCACGCCCGATCCGTCGATAACACGGGCGCGGGCGCGCAGACCCGGCGTCCAGGCAAGAAGAGCCCGGTCGCCTGAATGTTCGGTCAACAGCCTGGCCTGTGCAGGCGTCGCCAGACAAACCGCAAGTTTCACCGGCCAGCGCAGCAACCGCCAATCCCAGGACTCGGCGGTAAAAAGGTAGCCCAGGCCCGTCACGGCATGAACCATCGCCGGAACCCGGGCCAAGCGGCCCGCAAGGCCGCCCAAGACGACAGCCTTCAACGTCACGTGGTGCACCAGATCCGGACGCCGGGTGCGGTAAAGACGCCAGATTGCCGCCAGCGACAAAAAGGCGCCAAGGAGGTTGCGGCCATGACGGCGGAAAGGCAGTGAGTGGACGACAAACCCCAATGCGGCGATCTCCGCTTGCCGGGCGTTGGGGGCCGTGGCCACCTCAACCTCCCACCCGGCCGCGCGCGCCGCTTTCGCCAATGCCAGGCGATGGCCCAAAAAGTATCCTGCATCTGGAACCAGAAAGATTAGCCTTCGCACCATTCATACCTCGACTTCGCCAGGCGCGCCGCCAAGCTCAGGCAGAGATAACGGCTCTGTCGCCAAGGGGAAACAGGAAACCGCTCTCGCGCTTAGCTGTAGAGATAAATGATGTAGCCCGCATAGGCGGCGAGAAGGAGACTTCCCTCGCTCCGTGACAAGCGCTTCTCGCTCAGAATCAAGACTCCCACCAGAAGCGTCGAGGCAATGCAGATCCAGACATCGACCTGCGCTATTTCCGGAGAAAAGGGGATGGGCGTAATCAGGGACGCCGCGCCCAGTATGGCAAAAACATTGAAGATGTTGCTGCCCAGGACATTTCCAAGCGCCACATCGGAATGCCGGCGGATGGCGGCGACAATCGAGGTTGCCAACTCCGGCAGGGACGTCCCCACCGCAACCAGGCTAAGACCAACGACGGCCTCGGAGATACCAAACTGCATCGCGATGTCTATGGCACCTTCGATCAGCAAATTCGATCCCAGCACCAACGTCGCAATTCCGGCTGCGGAGACAACGGTACCCACACCCAGATTCGCCGCCGTCGACTTGCTTGGCAAGCGCATCTCATCGAGCAGTTCTTCCTCGGCCATCGGTTGACGGCTCTGCCTGCAATAGGTGTAGACCAGGAACGCAGTAAGCAACGCCAACATGACAATGCCCTGCCAGAACACGATGATTCCCATATAGCCGAGCGGTATCAGCAGCAGCGCACCGAACAATACGGCCAGCGCCTCTCGCCAGATCTGATTGAAGCGTGCGGGCATCGGATAAATAACGGCGGCAACGCCAAGAATAAGCAGGAGATTGGCGATGTTACTGCCGACGATATTGCCTACGGCAATGTCCGGCTTGTTCACCAAGGCCGCCTCGACCGAAACCACGAACTCCGGCGCCGACGTTCCAAATCCTACGATAACCACACCGACGAAAAGCGGTGAAACGCCCAGCGCTCGGGCCAGCACAACCGCACCACGAACGAGTGCTTCGCCTCCGACAAAGAGGAGAACCAAACCTGCTCCGACCAGAAAATAACTCATGGAATGATAGGCTCGTGCTGCAGCAATTCTATCCCCGATGGGCTATCCGGGTACCGGAGCCAAACGTATACAGATAAACGCAACAATTGGCGCATTATACGAGGACTTTTCACCCGAGCTATCACCGGAAGGCAATGACGCGTCATATTGGACC
Organism: Limibacillus halophilus; assembly: GCF_014191775.1. NCBI lineage: Bacteria > Pseudomonadati > Pseudomonadota > Alphaproteobacteria > Rhodospirillales > Rhodovibrionaceae > Limibacillus > Limibacillus halophilus. Next base: position 128,603 of record NZ_JACHXA010000006.1, read on the forward strand.
GCGCTGCGTGATTGCAAGGGCTTAGTTAAATTTGCCGGCCGGGGAGAAACGGCGGCGCATCGGCCTTATCACGCGAAATTCCAGCGCGAAGGAAGTCAAACCTCCTTTCCGCGCCTAGTCGGTCAGGCGAAACCGAACGGGTATTTCAAGCGTCGCTGCTATGCTTTGGCCAGCCCGCACCGCGGGTTGGAACCGCCAATCTTCCACCGCATCGACAGCCGCCCGGTCCAGGATCGAATGCCCGCTGCTGGTTGCGATCTGCACCGCGGCCACCTGACCGGCGGGCGTGACTTCCACACGTAACAGCACAAGCCCTTCCTGGCCGCGACGGCGGGCGATGTTCGGATAAGCGGGGGGTCGATTGCCTGGCGCCGCGACCGCCAAGCTGCCGCCAGCACCGCCGACAGCCTTGCCGTCCGAGGAAGCCAGGCTACCAATCGGGTCGACATTGTCTCCCGGTCCCACATTTTGCTTTGCGTCCAACGTGGCTGAGTGATCGGGCAAAGCTGCCGTTTGTCTGTCGCCGGGTTGCTCCCGAGGTTCTTCTATCGGGGCCCTCGGCGTGAGCGCCTGTTGATAAGCGACACCGGCATCTAGAGGCGGAGCCGGTTTGATCGGCGGCGGGTTGGGCAAGGCCTTTGCGAGGGAAGCTTCCTGAGGTTTTTCTGCCGAGCTTGGCGATGGCCGAGGCAACGGCGCTTCAGGATGAACCGTCACAGGCGGCTCCGAGGATAGGATATCGCTAGAAAGGGGCGACGCCTGTTCAGGCATGGATCCCGGTGGTGTGACCGGGTCCACGACCTTGGCAACGCTCGACTGCGTCGCCGCCACATCGTCCGGTTTTGTCGCCAAGGTTGGGCGGCTGAACCGCGATTGGGGCGGCACGGCGTAGGGAGCACTGGGTGTTTTTTCCGCATTTCGTTCATTCTGTGCCTCGCGCTGCGAGGGCATCTCCCGCCCTTCAGACGTCGGCGAAGCACTCTCAACCAACAACACCTCGATGGTCTGAATGTCCCCCATCTCAACCTGAGCGCTGCCACTCCATCCGATGAGCGCGGCCAAGGCGACGCCGTGCAGCAGCAATGACAGAAATGCCGTGATCAAGGTTGGTACGCCCGCAAGACGGCCTGACGAAACGATCGCCGTCGGCAACAAAGGCCGCTCCACCGCAGCTTCCAGACTTACACCATGCCGCACCACTTGGGTCATCGTGCTTTCCCACCCTCGGCGCTTTCCGAGCGCCCGCCGTCCAACCTGCGCCAAGGAACAACAAAGAAGCGGTCTCCCTGCTCGCCTGTCAGCGCCTCGACCCGGTAAATCTCCGCCAAGCGGGCAGCGGTCATTTCCGTCCTGGGATCACCTTCCGCGACAAGGCGGCCCTGATTGAACAGTGCAACGCGGTCGCAAAAGCGCCCGGCCAGGGTTAAATCGTGCAGGACCACGGCCACACCCATCCCTCGACCAGCCAAAACGGTCAGGCACTCCATCATCTCCAGACGGTGATAAGGGTCGAGTCCGGCGACCGGCTCGTCCGCAAGCAGCATCTTGGGTCGCCCGGCTAGCGCTCTGGCCAGCATCACACGGGCACGCTCGCCACCCGACAACTCCGTTGCGATTCTCCCGGCAAGGTTCTCTACATCGCCGAGCTGCATAGCCTCGGCCACCGCGGCCTCACCCTCGGGATCACGACCCCAACCCGTCTGGTGCGGCAAGCGCCCCAAAGCAACCACGTCGCGAACCGGAAGCGGCCAGTGGACCTCGGCAGCCTGCGGCAGGTAGGCAAGATCACGCGCCAGAAAAGTACGATCCCAGGTTTCAACCGGGCGCTCGGCAAACCGCACCGTACCCGCGCTCAGCGGCAGCAAGCCGACGCAAGCGCGCAGGAAGGTCGTCTTTCCCGCGCCGTTTGGGCCGATCAATCCCAGAACCTCGCCGGGGTGCAGCGCCAGTGAGACCTGCGAAAGCACACTCCGCCCGGCAAGTTCAACAGAGATTTGATCGGATTCCAGAAGGGTCATAGTGCCCTCCTCTGTCGCAGCACAAGCCAAAGGAAGAACGGCGCTCCGATCAGGGCCGTCACCACGCCCAGCTTCAACTCCTGCCCGTTCGAGAAGAGCCGTACCACCAGATCGGCGGCGAGAAGCAGCAGACCTCCACCAAGCAGGCTAGCGGGAAGAAGACGGCTGGGCCGCTGGCCAACGAAGGGCCGCAGCAGATGCGGCACCACAAGGCCGACGAAGCCGATAGCCCCGGCGACCGCCGTAGCCGCGCCAACAGCCAATGCGGTACCGCCCACCAAACGCCAGCGCAAGCGCGCGACGTCGACCCCCAAAGAAGCCGCTGCGTCCTCGCCAAGCGTCAGGGCATCGAGCGAACGGCCCGTGGACAGCAGCAGAAGCCAACCCACGAGAATAAAGGGCAACACCAACCACAACTGCGGGAAACTTCGATCGGCGAGTGAGCCGAGCAGCCAGAATACGATCTCCAATGCGGCAAAGGGACTTGGAGCCAGGTTCAAAGCGAGCGACGTCAGGGCCGAGGCAAAAGCGCTCACGGCAACGCCTGCCAGGATCAGGGTCACGCTACCGGCCTGCCGCCCCGCCAAAAGCTGGACCAGCAGCACAGCCGCCCCGGCCCCCAAAATTCCCGCCACCGGCAACAAAGCCGCAAGTTGCCCCGCAAGCCCGAAATAGAAGGCTAGAACGGCGCCCAGGGATGCCGCGGCTGAAACGCCGATGATCCCCGGTTCCGCCAGGGGGTTGCGGAGATAACCTTGAAGCGCGGCGCCAGCCAGCCCGAGGCTGCCGCCAACCAGCAAGGCAAGAAGCGTGCGGGGCAGACGTAACTCGCCAAGGATTATGACGACCCGTTCGTCACCGCCAAGCAGGCCCCGCCAAAGATCCAGGGGACCTATATCGGCCGGGCCTATAGCAAGCGAAGCCACCGCCGCCAGGAACACAAGCAGCAGCAACACCAGATACAATATACCTGAGGAGGAGGTCGACCCCTCTGCCATCAAAGCACCCGTCGCTATCAGCCCTACACCTTTCGGTGCGCCACCGCTACGGCTGACCGCCCTGTCGAAACACCCCGTTCGTCAGGTGGGTGACGCTTCATTTGGGCCGGTCTCCTGACTTTGCGGGTCACAGCCAGCACTGCCGCCTTCCCAGTCGCTTCGCCGTCTCATGAAGCTATACCAGTGGCCGATTGGCAGTGCTGCTCGCCGCTTACAGTTGCGGGGGCAGCCGCGGAATGGCACCGCGTTCCCGTAAGCCCCTTTCTCATCACATCGAAAAAGAGGCAAAACCCAAACTTCCGCGCAGTATCGTGACTTGCCCTGAAGCTGTCAACGAAGCGAGAACGACCGGAAATTCGCCGACATTTTTGCCTTTGCCTCATATGCCTCTAAATTAACGGTTCCCACGGAATCCCTTTCCGTGGGAAAGAGGCATTTCTGCCGCAATTGTTTGTTATTGCCTTGAAGGGCGCAGAACCAGGGGAGAGATAGACTATCGACGCTTACCGGTTCACATACCTTGCTAGTCTGGCCGTGCTGGTTCTTCTCGGAGCCGCGCAAACCCTGTCGGCTGAGGAACGCGATCTCTCTTTGGTCGGCGCCCCGAACATCGCCGATGATCTGGCCAAGCCGGCGAGCGACCCTGCGAACGTCAACACCAACACGGATACCGAGGAAAGTACGGGCGGCGAATCCTACAGTGTGACGATCACAGGCCTGGAGGAGTCGAAAAAACTCGAAGAGCTTATCCAGCAAACCTCACAACTGCTATCGCTTCAGGATCAACGGCCGCAAACCCGCGGTGGTTTGCGACGGCGTATCGACAACGACATCGAGCGCTTTTCGAAGACGCTCCGTTCGGAAGGCTACTACGACAGCAAACTGTCCTATGAGATTTCGGAGGGCGACCCGGCTGCCGTGATCATCTCCATCGAGCGTGGCCCAACCTACCGACTGGCGGAATACAAGATCATTGATGAAGCCGAGAATCAGCCCGGCGCAGCTTACGAGCAACGTCTGGAGGACTTGGGACTGGGCCTGGGACGACGTGCCCACGCGCCGACTATTGCCTCAGCCCAAACCAAGCTTTTACAGATGCTGCGTCGCGAGGGCTTCCCCTTCGCCAAAGTCACCGACCGCAAGGTCTATGTCGAACACGACAAGCAGATTCTGTCTGTGGAATTGTACCTGGATAGTGGTCAGCCGCACAAATTTGGCGAGGTCCGCTTCAATGGGGTCGAGAGCATTGATGAAAGCTATTTGCGGCACCTGATCGTCTGGCAGGACGGCGCGCTCTACGACGAGCAGTTATTGGACGAAAGTGAACGCAATCTCATGTCCAGCGAGCTGTTCGACAGCGTGACCATGGAGCCGTTAGCCGCCGAGGTCACGGATCACAAACTGCCCGTCGAGGTGGTGGTCCAAGAACGGCCTCAACGGACTATCGGATTCTCGCTCAATTTCGATTCCATCGATGGACCGGGTGGCTCGGCGCGCTGGCAGCACCGCAACCTTTTCGGCGCCGGCGAGCGTTTGACCCTTGAGGCAAAAGGCTCGCTTCTGGAGCAAAGTCTGACGGGCCGTCTGCGCAAGCCCTGGTTCCTGGGCGAGGATCAAACCCTGCTCGCAGAGGGGGGCTTTATCCGCGAGGACACCGACGCTTTCGAATCGAAGGCGATAACATCCTACCTTGGCCTGGAACGCACCTGGGGCGAGGATTGGACCTACAGCCTTGGCGGCAGTCTTGAGTTTGAGCAAAGCACCGACGCCCGCAATACGGAAGCCCGTACACTGGGGCTTGTCGGCGTGCCGATGGCCGCACAATACGACGGCACTGACAATTTGCTCGATCCGACGCATGGCCAGCGGTTGGGTGTCGTGCTGACGCCCTACTTCGCGACCATTGAAGAGAGCTTTTCCTTCACCTCGACGGAAATCAACGCTTCAACCTATCACGCCCTGGACGAAGACAGCCGTTACGTCTTTGCCTTGCGCGGCCGGCTAGGCAGCGCTTTCGGCGCAACCGCCGGGGAACTGCCTGCTTCCAAGCGTTTCTACGCTGGCGGCGGCGGTTCAGTGCGCGGCTACGCCTTCCAATCCGTCGGCCCGCTCGATGCGAGCAATGATCCGCTCGGCGGAAAATCGGTGGCCGAGATAAATGCGGAATTTCGCCTGCGCGTCACCAAGGACATAGGTGTGGTACCCTTCTTGGATGGCGGTATGGTCTCCAGCAACACAATGCCGAGCGGTAGTGAGCCGTTTCGCTGGGGCGCCGGGCTTGGATTGCGCTACCACACAGCCGTCGGCCCGATCCGCTTTGATTTCGCCGTACCGTTGAACAAGCGGGACAGCGATGACAATTACGCATTCTACATCAGCCTCGGTCAGGCGTTCTGACATCGGGGCCGCTGACGGAAGGGAAATCCTTGCGCCGAATTCGCCTGTTTATCCTGCTGCTGTTGTTGCCGCTGCTCGTGGTAACCGCCGCGATTGCCGCTGCGACCTATTGGCTTCGCAGCGCGGAGGGGCTTGCGTGGCTGAAGACGACCATTGAAGAAGCCGCCTCGACCCCCGGCGAAATGGAACTCCGCATCGCAGCCTTGAACGGCGACCCCTTCTCCAGCCTGGAGGTTACCGGTCTTTCGCTAGCCGATCCCGATGGCACTTGGTTGGGTCTCGATCGGCTGCGCCTGGAATGGCAAGTCGATGCCCTCTTCTCTCGTCGCCTGGAAATCTCCTCTCTTGAGGCAGGGACGCTTTCGCTTGCGAGATTACCTGCTGCAACCGCCGACGAGCAGGAAACCAGGAACGAGCTATCCATTCCTGACCTCCCTTTCGGTTTTCAGATCGACAGGTTGGTAATCGCGCAGATCGATCTCGGCCAGGATGTTATCGGTGAAGCGGCATCGCTCTCACTTTCCGGTCGATTGAAGGGCCGCGAACCGGGCGAATTGACCTCTTTCCTCGACCTGCAGCGTCTGGACGGCGATCTACGCGTCAAGGCCGATGCCGCCTATTCGATCGGCAGCGGCAGGTTGCGCCTCTCTCTTGACGCCTCTGAAGGCAGCGGCGGGTTGATCGCCAAGCTTGCGGGGGATCCCGCCTTACCGGCTGTCGCGCTGCATCTGACCGGCGACGCCCCCCTCACGGAATGGAAAGGAGAAATCGCGGCTTCGCTGGAGGGGCAGGCTACGCTGGACGGAACCCTTCTGATCAGTTCGCACGACGTACTTGAGGTTGCCTTCGACGGGCTCTTGGACCTGCCGCTCACCGCCGGCAGCGCAGCGGCAGAATTGTTGCCCGGCCATCAGGAATTCACCTTGCAACTACAACTCCCGGAAAGCGACCGACTTGAGATCAAGCGCTTCGTCCTTGCCGGGCCCGTGGCCGCCGCGCGCGTAACCGGGAGCGTCGATTTGACGAGTCTGGAAGCTGCGCTGGAAGGTAGCGTTAATCTGGTCGACGCAAGTGCGTTGACCAAACTGGCCCCCGATGTCCAGTTGGACAGCCTCGCATTCGTCTTTTCGCAGACCGGGCTACTGACGGCACCGGCCCTGCATCTGGAAGCGAGTATCTCGGGACTCCGCCTGCTGCAGCATCCTGGGACCGGGCCGAGCGCGACCTCGGCGAACCTTGTTCTCGACAGTCAACTTCTGGACCCGGAAAGCAAGCACTTGGCGTTATCAGGAGTCGTCAAACTGGAGGGTCTCGCGCTGCCCGACATGCCCCAGCCAGGTGTGCTTCTCGGCGGCAGCCCAAGCCTTGAGGTCGCAGGTGAACTCAATGGCGATGCACTGGTGCTGACCCTTTCGCGCCTGCACCTTCAAGGCGCTCTCCTCGATGCGCGTGCGAGCGGCGTTCTGCCCTTGAATGGGGGTGACGCCGACCTTTCGCTCGAAGCCGAGATACCGGATATCGCACCGCTGGGTGCAATGGCCGGACAAGCGCTGACCGGATCGGCCCTGCTGACCGCGAAGGTCACCGGCCCGCTCGATGGAAGCGGCGCCAAAGGGCAGGCAAAGCTGGATATCTCGGATTTCTCTGCAATAGACCAACCGCAGTTGGGCGCGCTCATTGAAGACAGTCTCGTCCTTGCCACCGACTTTTCCTTTGGTGCGGACAGCGGCGTGGCGCTTTCCAATCTTGCTTTAAGTGCAGCAAATCTTTCGGTCGGCGGAAGTTTGTTGCTTGGCGCGGATTTCGATGAATTGGGCGGAAACTACAAAGTTTCCATCGCCGATATTTCCAGGCTGGCCGTCGACCTCGGCCTACCAATCGAAGGTGGTTTCACGATTGACGGACAGCTTCTGGGGAGTATCGCACAACCCGGCAGCCGCTTTACCGCCTCCCTCCCCGGGTTGGAGGCTGCCGGCTCTCTTATCTTGCCGGCGAACGCGACCTTGCCCCAGGGGAATGTCACGCTCAGCGTTGCCGACGCCAAACACTGGCGCGCCCTCGCCGGATTGCCGCAGCTTCAAGGTAGCGGTCAGATGAAAATCACCCTCGCCGGCTCTACCGCTGCGCCCGAACTGCAAGCCGCCGGTAGACTGGATCAACTGGTGCTGGCCCCGTCACAAACGATCGAATCGGCGATATTCGAGGCCCGCTTGACAGATTTGCTCGGCAACCCCGGCGGGTCGTTCACACTCGATTTATCGGGCATTGCAGCGTCCGACACCACGCTGGAAACGGCACGCCTAACGGCCAAAGGAACAGCGGAAAAACTTGATCTGCGCCTGGACGCCAAGGGGACCCAACCACTGGCCAGCAAACAGCAGCCCCTTGCCCTGACACTCGAAGCCCGGGCCAGTGAGCTCGCTGGCGGCCAACCGCGAGTCGTCGCTCAAACGGGCCGCCTGGAATTGGCCGGTCAGGTTCTTTCAATCATGCAGCCCGTGGACCTGCGGATCACGGAAAATGGAATTCGGCTCGCCGCACCGGAACTGGCGCTGGACGACGCCAGGTTCGCCGTCACCTTCACCAAGAGCGCACGCGGTGGCGATCTCGACGCGCAGATCGCAAATCTGCCGTTGGAACTGATGGAGTTGGTTTCTCCCGACGCAGGCGTTGCCGGTCGCCTCGACGCCAAGGTCAAGGTAAGCGGCAATCCGATGGCAACAGGCACCATCGATGTTTCAGCCAGCGATCTGAAGTTTTCGGCGGAAAAACGCCTGAACCCCCTACGGGCTACGCTTGCGGGGCGGCTCGACGGGAAAACCCTCGACATGAATGTCGAAGCAACCGGCTTCGCCGAAGATCCCTTGACGGCAAGGGTCAGTTTGCCTTTCCGGGTGAACATGGCGAGTTTGTCCGCCGACCTGCCTCAGACCGGGCAGCTCACCGGCGAAATGACCTGGGCAGGCGATCTTGCCCCCTTCGTCGATATCTTCGGACCTGCCAACCAACGCATGGGCGGCCGGGCCAGACTCGATGCACGGCTTTCCGGCACGCTTGCCTCACCGCGCGTGGATGGCAGCTTGAACCTAGACGGAGGCTTTTACGAGAATCTGGAGCAAGGCACCCTGCTCCAGGACCTGACAGCAGCGCTCAGGTTCAATGGTGATCGAATCATTTTGGAGACCCTGACAGCGAGCGATGGCAGTTCGGGGACGCTGTCGGCAACGGGTAACGTCGAACTCCAGCCGGAACGTGGCTACCCGGTATCCCTCGCCGCCGAGCTGAGTCGCATGGATCTGGTAAAGCAGGATCATTTGAAGGCCACGATCTCCGGCGACCTCACCTTGCGGGGCAGTCTGGTCGACCCGATTCTGGAAGGTGATCTGGCCAGCGATTTGGTGGATGTTTCCATCGCCAACGATTTGCCCGCCGAAGTGGTGGACCTGGAAGTCATAGACCGCAATGCGCCGCCACCGGTTGAAGCAGCCAACCAAGGTCCCCGCCTGTTTGCCGACATGCAGCTTGCGCTGAATGTCGAGCTGCCTCGTCAAGTTTTTGTCCGTGGTAGAGGGCTTGATTCAGAATGGTCCGGCGGCTTCGACGTCTCTGGCAAGCTTAGCGAGCCTTCCGTCATCGGCAGTCTGGAAGTGGTGCGCGGCCAGATGACCATCGCCGGCAAGATTTTCAAGATAACCAAAGGCACCATCCGGCTGCCCAACCGTCCCGGCGCGCCGCCGGTGATTGACCTGACGGCGGAATACAAGACTGATGGCCTGCAAGTCATCGCCAAGATTTTTGGCCCCAGCGACGCCATCGAAGTGGAATTGAGCTCTGTGCCTACGCTGCCGCAGGATGAAATACTCGCGCGGGTTCTGTTCAACAAACGCGGCAGCGAGCTGAGCGCGGTGGAAGCTCTGCAACTGGCCTCTGCTGTCGGGCAGCTATCCGGGAAAACCGGCGGTGTCGATCTCATGGATTCCATCCGCCAGGGATTGGGTGTCGATGTCTTGCGGGTTGACGGTGGAAGCGAAAACGCAGGGCCCAGCGTCGAGGCCGGCACCTATCTATCCGAAGATCTTTTCCTGGGTGTGGAGCAAGGGGCCGACCCGCGCAGCAGCGGGGTCAGTGTTGAGCTGGAAGTAACGCCCAACATCTCGGTGGAGAGCAAGCTCAAGCAAAGCGGCAGCAGCAACCTCGGCGTCCTTTTCGAGTGGGACTATTGAGGCGCTGCCGCCGGGTAAGCGATCAATCCTCGGCAACTTTGCTGTTCGCCAGCTTTTCCAAGGCCTTCACCATTCCAGAATGATCCCACCCAGAGCCGCCCATGGCCGCACAGGCATTGAAGAGCTCCTGGGCTGTGGCGGTATTTGGCAGACTGACATTCAGCTCGCGTGCAGACTGCAGCGCCAAATTGAGATCCTTCTGATGCAGTTCGATCCGGAAGCCCGGATTGAAGGTCCGCTTGATCATCCTCTCGCCATGAACTTCCAGAATTTTCGATGATGCGAAACCGCCCATCAACGCTTCGCGCACCTTGGCCGGATCGGCGCCCGCCTTGGCTGCGAACACCAACGCTTCCGAGACGGCTTCGATGTTCAGAGCAACGATGATCTGGTTGGCGACCTTACAAGTCTGACCATCGCCATTGTTCGTGCCGACCAACGTGATGTTCTTTCCCATCAACTCAAAAAGCGGCTTGATCTTGTCGAAGGTTTCCTGCGCGCCCCCCACCATGATCGTCAGCGCCGCGTTCTCTGCCCCAACCTGCCCCCCGGACACGGGCGCGTCCAGATAGCCGCAGCCGGTAGCCGTGATACGCCGGGCAAAATCCTTGGTCGCCGTCGGGGAGATCGAACTCATATCGACGACGGTCTTGCCCTTCGACAGACCCGCCGCCACACCGGATTCACCAAACAGCACTTCCTCTACCTGCGGGGTATCCGGAACCATCAAAATGATAATCTCCGATTTCTCCGCGACTTCCTTGGCGCTGGCGCAACTGACCGCACCCTTGTCCGCATTGACTTTGGGAACCGGGCTTCGGTGAGTCACCGTAAAGAGTTCATGCCCTGCATCTTGCAAGTGGGCCGCCATGGGACTTCCCATGATCCCCAAGCCGATGAAACCGATTTTTGCCATGTCCTATCTCCCTCGAATCAAACCTGATCTATATCTCTTCACGCGTTTGCCGCGTTGACAATGCCGCGATACGGCGCAACCGGGTAGAACTCGAAGGTAAGCAAATTCTTTTGAGCTAGCGGCAACTCCGACAGGCGTTGACGCGCTTCGTCTTCGCTGGCTGCCTCGCAAACCATGACCGCGCCCTTGCCATCGCTACGGCTGTAAATCTCGCGCACGAAGTCTTCGGCCATCAAAGACAGTGCCTTTTTCGACTCTGGCCCAAGCAATGGCTGAAACTCCTCGGCGGGACGATCCGCACGCGTCGCGATCACAATGATTTTCATCTGATTTTCTCCTACTCTTGTTTGCCGTCGCCAGGCTAGGTCTCTTGGAAATGGATGTTGACCCCGAAAGGTGCGTGTTAGCGCGAGGGCTTCTTGAGCTGCCGGCCCTTCACCCGTTTGGCCGTGCTGAACTTGCCCCCGGCTGACATGTGGGTCAAAGTCTGGCGATATGAACCACAAGGGGCAAGCCTCTTGAAACGATTTGAGGAAACCCAGCCAATGAAGGTTTCGTGAGGATGGCCGCTTCAGGTTCCAAAACAGTTATTTATGCCGCCTTGGTCGGCAATCTCCTGATCGCGGTGACGAAGTTCGGCGCTGCCCTTTATACAGGCAGTTCCGCCATGTTGAGCGAGGCCATTCACTCATTGGTGGATAGCGGCAATCAGGGCTTGTTGCTCTATGGTCTTCGTCGCGCCAAGCGGCCAGCCGACGACCGCCACCCCTTCGGTTACGGCATGGAACTCTACTTTTGGGCTTTCGTGGTGGCGATCCTGATATTTGCGGTCGGATCGGGCGTCTCGCTTTATGAAGGCATCTTGAAGATACTTGAGCCGCATCCCATTACAAATCCACTCATCAATTATGTAGTCCTGGGCGCCGCCATCATTTTCGAAGGCGTTGCCTGGACAATGGCCTTCAAGGAATTCCAACGCACCAAAGGCACCCGCGGTTGGATGGAGGCCGTGCGTCAAAGCAAGGATCCGGCACTCTTTACGGTCCTGTTCGAAGATAGCGCCGCCATGGCTGGGTTGATTGTCGCGCTGGTCGGCATCTACCTGTCGCAAGCCCTGAACATGCCTTGGCTGGACGGCGCCGCGTCGGTGGGAATTGGCATCATCTTGGCCGTGGTTGCGATGCTCCTGGCTTACGAGTGCAAAGGACTCCTGATCGGCGAATCTGCCGACAAAGCTTTGGTCGATAGCGTATCCCGCATCATACGGAGCGAGCCGACCGTCAATCGCCTCAACGAGTTGCGTTCGATGCATCTGGGACCGCGAGATGTGCTGCTGGCCGTCAGCATCGACTTCCGAGACGGGCAAACCGTCGGCGAGGTTGAAAGCACGGTTTTCCGCCTGGAGCGGCGGATCAAACAACAGTTTCCTGAGGTTCGCCGCATCTTTATAGAGGTACAATCGCACGGCGATCATAAACGCATGGTCGCCTCGGAACGCTAGCGCTCACAGGCCCCTCGTGTTAGTGAAAGCATCGAGGAGTCAACAAGAAAGGGTAGGGGAATGAGCGACATAGCCGGATCTAATGGCGCAAGCACGAGCGGGAATGGCGAAACGACCCAGCCGCAACTGCCCCTGTTCTACAAGACCTTGGTACCATTGGATTCCACCAAGCACGCCAAGCTGCGCCGCAAAGCCGGTGCGAACTATGCCTTCGCACGCGGTAGCAACCTGGCTCCGTTGCTTGCGGTTGAGTTTTCCGTTGCACAGAAACACTACCCCATCGTCTTTGCCCGCAGCGCGCCCTATTTGCCAATGGCATTGCTGGGTTACGAGCAAGGCAAGAATGTCTTCGTGGACGCCGAAGGGAACTGGCAGCAAGGAAAGTATGTGCCCGCATATATGCGCCGCTACCCCTTCTCATTGGTGCCAACGACCCAGGATACCAACCAGTTGGCGCTGTGTGTCGATGAGACCAACACCGTGCTTGAGGAGGGACCCGATAGCGTGCTCTTCGAGGGTCGCGATCTCAGCGGCGCAGGCAAGAAGATAATGAGCTTTTGCCAAGAGTTTCATCGCCATCTCATGGCTACTCAGGAACTGGGCAAACTTCTCAATGAACTGGGCCTGCTGCAGGAGAGCTCGCTTCGCATTCAATCCAGCGGGCGTACTTCTGAACTCAAGGGTTTCATGATCGTCAGTGAACAAAAGCTGGGCCAACTATCCGACGACGACATGTTGAAGCTAAGGCCAAGGGGCCAGATCGGCGTCCTTTATGCGCACTTAATGTCGTTGGGCAGCGGGCAATCGGTCGCACTGCAAAACCGCGGCTTGCCGGAGATCGCTTGAACCCACGGATGGGGTCTTAACTCTTGGCCAGAAAACCGAACAACCTTGGCCTTGACGCCATCGACATTCGAATTCTCTCTGCCTTGCAGCGCGAAGGCCGCATCACCAAACTCAAGCTGGCTGAACGGGTGGGATTGTCCCCTACGCCTTGCTGGGAGCGTTTGCGACGCCTGGAAGCTGCCGGAATCATCGAGGGGTATCACGCTCAACTGGCGCTGAAAAAACTGACCGCGTTCACCGCCGTCCTGGCGGAAATCACACTCGAGCAGCACACCCAAGCCGCCTTCGAGCGTTTCGAGCGGGCGGTGATGGGCGTCCCGGAAATCGTTGCCTGTTGGTCCACGGGCGGCGGTGTCGACTACATCGTCAAGTTCGTGACTCGCGACGTGGACGCCTATCAGACTTTGATCGACCGGCTGTTGACGGCTGAAATCGGCATTGATCGCTATGTGACCTACATCGTCACCAAACCGGTCAAGGAAAGTCACGAATTGCCGCTGGCTCACCTGCTGAAAAACGACGATCGCAGCTAGGCTTCCGTCGGCGGCAGAAACCGCGGCAGAGAATAAATCTGGTTTCCCACCCGGAAAGCGTCAGAATTTCTTCGCGATGATCGACCTTTGGTCACACTCTCTAGGTTCTCTTGCATACCCTGGCCGTCTGGAATTCCGCTTCGGTATCGCAAAGGGCCCAGCGATGAAACAATCTGCAATGCACGTATCCTATTCCCGCGGTCTGGACAGTCTCCGTGACACCCGCTTGTGGCGCTCGCACGCCTATATCGATGGGCGGTGGGAAGCCGCGGACAGCGGCAGTGACCTCATGGTTTACAACCCAGCCAATGGTGCATTGCTGGGGCAGGTGCCAGCCATGGGCGTACGCGAAACCGAACGAGCCATAGCCGCGGCCCGTACCGCCTTTAGTTCCTGGCGGCGCAGCTTGCCACATCAGCGCGCCGCCCTGTTGCAAGCCTGGCACCGTGAGATCATCGCCGCCAAGCAGGACCTTGCGCTGATCATGGTTCTGGAACAGGGCAAGCCCTTTGCCGAGGCCTTGGGCGAAATAGACTACGCCGCCGACTTCGTCGCTTGGTATGCCGAAGAAGCAAAGCGATCCAACATGGAAGGAATCACCAGCCATCTGCCAGACGCCGAAATGAAGGTGGTCCGGCAACCGCTTGGTGTTGTGGCGCTGATCACGCCTTGGAACTTTCCCTGCGCCATGATCACGCGCAAGGCGGCCGCCGCCGTCGCAGCAGGCTGTACCACGGTCATCTATCCTTCGCCGGAGACGCCGTTTTCAGCGCTGGCCCTGGCGGTGTTGGCAGAACGGGCCGGTTTGCCTGCCGGCTTGATCAACGTGGTTACCGGGCACCCGACCGAGATCGGCTCGACACTGGCAACACACGCCGACGTTCGCGGCGTCAGCTTCACCGGCTCAACCGAGGTCGGCCGTCTCATCGCCAAACAAGGCTCAGCCACCGTGAAGCGTCTGGTACTGGAACTGGGCGGGCACGCACCGTTTATCGTTTTTTCCGACGCGGATCTGGAGAAGGCGGTGGACTCTGCCATCTCCGCGAAGTTCGCAACCTCGGGACAGGACTGCCTGGCAGCCAACAGAATCTATGTCCAACGCCCGGTCTACAATGACTTCCTGAAGGCCTATGCGGATCGGATAAGAGCGCTCAAACTTGGTGAAGGACTGGAGCCCGGCGTCGATATTGGACCCCTGATTCACGAGCGCGCGGTCACGAAGGTCGAAAGGCAAGTCGACGACGCGATGGCCAAAGGAGCAAAGCTTCTGGTCGGCGGAAAGCGGACATCGGCAGGCAGCTTATTCTATCAACCGACCCTGCTGGCAGACTTGCCGGACGACGCCTTGATGGCCCGCGAGGAGACTTTTGGTCCCGTGGCGGCCGTAAGCCCCTTTGACGAGGAAGCCGAAGTTCTGAGCCGCGCGAACGCGACCGAGTTCGGTCTGGTCGCCTATCTTCATAGCCGGGACCCTGATCGCATTCATCGCATGACTCGCGACCTGGAGTTCGGCATGGTGGCGGTTAATCGAACAAAAATCACCGGCGCGCCGATCCCATTCGGCGGGATGAAGCAATCCGGCCTCGGGCGCGAAGGGTCGCGCCTCGGCATGGAAGCTTTCACCGAGGTCAAGTACATCTGCCTGGACAGGCCCAATTGAACACAAACGACGCGATAGAAGATCGCTGGAACCAAGGAGACGGATCATGGATGACAACAGCACCCGCGTGAACCGCGACGAGCTAACCGCCTGGGACAGGGATCACTTCTTCCACCCTTCGACCCATATGGCCGGACATGCGCGTGGCGATACTGCAAACCGTGTGGTAACCGGCGGCAGCGGCGTGCGGATCGAGGACCGGGACGGCAAGGTCAGCCTGGACGCCTTCGCTGGGCTTTACTGCGTCAACGTTGGTTATGGCCAAACAAAAATCGCCGATGCAATCGCCGAACAGGCGCATAAGCTGGCCTACTACCACGCCTATGTCGGCCACGGCAGCGAACCCGCCATCAAGCTGTCGCGCATGATCGCCGAGCGGGCACCGGCAGGGCTTAATCATGTTTACTATGGGCTTTCCGGTTCCGACGCGAACGAAACCAACATCAAGCTGGTTTGGTATGCCAACAATATTCTTGGCCGTCCGGAGAAGAAGAAGATCATCTCGCGCTGGCGGGGTTACCACGGCTCGGGCATCATGACAGGCAGCCTGACCGGGCTGGAGCTGTTCCACAACGCCTTCGATTTGCCGCGCGCACCCATCCTGCATACGGACGCCCCCTACTATTTCCGCCGCACCGACCGCTCCTTGACCGAGGAAGCCTTCTCCCAGCTTTGCGCGGATAATCTGGAAGCCCTGATCCTCAAGGAAGGGCCGGATACGGTTGCTGCGTTCATCGGCGAACCCGTGCTAGGCACCGGCGGTATCGTACCCCCGCCGCAGGGTTACTGGCAGAAGATTCAACGCGTTCTGAAGAAGTACGACATCCTGTTGATCGCCGACGAGGTCGTCACCGGCTTCGGACGTCTTGGCAGCATGTTCGGTTCGGCGCACTATGGTATGGAGCCGGACCTCATCACCATCGCCAAGGGCCTTACCAGCGCTTACACGCCGCTGTCCGGCGTGATCGTCGCGGACGGTCTTTGGAAGGTACTGGAGCAAGGGTCGGACAAGTTGGGCCCAATTGGGCATGGCTGGACGTACTCCGCCCACCCGCTCTGCGCCGCAGCGGGTGTCGCCAACCTCGAACTAATCGACGAATTGGGGTTGGTCGACAATGCCCGTGACGTCGGAGCCTACTTCAGGCAGTCCCTCGCAGAAGCCCTGGGCGACCATGCAATGGTCGGCGAGGTTCGCGGCGAAGGCCTGCTCGCCGCCGTCGAGTTCGTCAAGGACAAGGACGGCTCCAAGGGCGGGCCGGTGTTCTTCGACGCCGCCTTGAAGGTCGGGCCACAGGTGGCCGCTTCGCTGCTCGAACGCGGAGTTATTGCTCGGGCCATGCCCCAGGGCGATATCTTGGGCTTCGCGCCGCCGCTCTGTCTGACAAAGGCCGAATCCGACGAGATCGTCGCGGCCACCAAGGGCGCTGTTGAGGCAATCGCAGCCAAAGTCCTGTAAGCTCAAAGCCTGCCTACAGAAACCATTAGAGCCCCTTCCGGTATCCGGGAGGGGCTTTTTCTATCGCTGCTTTATTTTGTGACCGACGGCAACGATGGCCTCGATAGCCGGCACCAGTTCTTCACCCAGCGCCGTCAGGGAATACTCGACCGAAGGCGGCGAAGTTGGTCTGACTTTGCGGTTTACGACACCCTTTTCCTCCAACCCGCGCAGCCGCATCGTCAACACCTTCGGCGATACTGGAGGAATATCCAGCCGCAACTCGCTAAAGCGTCTGGGGCCAGCCCGTAGACTCCAAATGACGTTCGGCGTCCAGGCTCCGCCGATAACGGACATGCACTCAGTAAGTGGGCAACCCGGAGGCGGCTCCGGGCTCCGGTTCTTTCGTATTTTCAATGCCATAGACGTTCTCTTCCATGGTATTCCGGTTACCGTTTGGAAACGCGATTCTACAAGTATCAAAAGGATATCACGTTTACAAAAGAAATCTCTACTCCTAGCTTCTGCGCCAGACGCTGCGGCGGTTCCGCAGACTCACTATGGAGATGGAATATGAAGCTGTTTTACAAACCAGGAGCCTGTTCCCTGGCGCCGCACATTGCGTTGCGGGCTGCTGGCGCGACCTTCGAGTTGGAGCAGGTCGACACCACGAAAAAGACCACTGCAAGCGGCAGTGATTATCAGCAGATAAACCCGAAGGGATACGTTCCCGCGCTGCTTATAAACAGCGGCGAGGTTTTGACCGAAGCGCCCGCCATTCTTCAGTATATCGCCGATCTCTATCCCGCAGCGGCCTTGGCGCCGTCGCCTCACGGCCTGGCGCGCGCGCGGCTCCAGGAGCATCTTAATTTCATATCCTCCGAACTGCACAAGGCGTTTTCACCCTTTTTCGGTGCGGCGCCGCTGGCAGACACCGAGCGCCCCGCGGTGGTAGAGAACATCTCGCGTCGCTTCGCTATTTTCGAGGCTCAACTATCCAAGGGTGGGCCTTACCTGATGGGCGACACCTTCACGGTGGCTGATGCCTATTTCTTCGTCGTGGCCAATTGGGCCAACTTTGTCGATATCAGTTTGAGCCAATGGCCACGTATCGCACACTACATGGACCGCGCCTCGGACCTGCCCGCCATCAAGCAGGCGATGGCGGCCGAAGGACTGATCAACTGACCATCATGAACGACATCAAACCAGCTGGAGTACTCTGAAAATGGATCCTCGCTACGCAGATGTGGTCGCATTGCTATCGCGCTATTTCGACGGGCTTTACACCAGCGACAATTTGGCATTGGCCGAAGTCTTCCACCCGAAGGCAATCTATGTCTGTGCCAGCGAGGAACCGCTGGTCCAACTTACGATGTCGGAGTACCTGCCCATCGTTGAGAAACGTCCCTCGCCCGCCAGCCGCAACGAGCCGCGCAAGGATCGCATTCTCTCGATCGCTTTTGCCGGCCCGGTGACCGCGTTTGCGCAAGTCAATTGCGCTATTGGAGATAGGTACTTCACAGACTTCTTGAGCTTAATTCAAACCGAGGGTCGCTGGCAGATCATCTCCAAGGTCTTCCATTACGATCGAAACCAATAACCCCCTCAAGTATCTACATTGCACGGAGCCAACATGCCTTACGTGAACATCAAGATCACCCGCGAGGGTGCAACATCCGAACAGAAAGCGACCCTGATCAAGGGCGTGACCGATCTACTGGAGACGGTGTTGAATAAAAACCCGGCAACGACCTTCGTCGTAATCGACGAGGTGGAAATGGAGCATTGGGGAATTGGCGGCCTGCCGGTGGAAGAGTATCGCCGGAAAATCGGCACAAAGCCTTAGACCAATTTCTCAGCCGCCGAGTTGCTGTGTCAGTAAGACCGCACCGACTGCGGGAGCCAGCAAACCGATGAGGAACACCAGCACGCGCAGGCTCCCAGCAACACTCTTGCCCAGGCCATCGTTGCCGCTGACCGAACGGGCGGCGAAAAGATCGGCGAAAAAGATCGGCAACAGGAAGATAACGGGCCAGGGACTGACACTGGTATAGAGCAGGAGGATCGTTGCCAGCCCCACCAGCGACCCGCCGCCTACGAGCAAGAGAGAGCCGCCCAGGACAAGGCCGCCGCCCCGTGCAAGAAGCAGACCAAAGGCGGCGCCAACCGTCCCTGCCCCAAGGGCCGCTATTAGCTTAGCCATGCCGTGTGCGTTGCTGTAGTGAGCGATGGCGGATAGTGCAAAAGCCGCAACCAGCAGCATCATGAAAGAAGCCCCACCGCCGCTTTCCCGCAGTCTTCCAACTGCAAGACTTCCGGCAAGCGCAATCGCGATCGCCGCTGCGATGGCAATCCAATCAGGCGCAGAAACCACCGGCCAGGCAAGCCAGCCAACCACCAGCCAAACCCAGCCCATGGCCACGACCTGCATACCGCGGCCGGCTGATACCGCCTCTATCAACAGCCCCAAGGCCAGGGCGACACCGGCAAGGTAGGACAGCTTTTCAAGGGCCCCGTCCGGCGGAAAATGCAAGGGGCCATGCAGAACCCAAGTCACGGCAACCAAAGCTGCCGCAAGACCCAGCGCGGGCCAGAAGTCAGGAACGCGGCCCCGTCCGATTACGACCGCACCCAGCCAAGTGATCAGGCAGGCGGCAAACAACGGCAGCACTAACGCCTGAAGGTTGGGGTTCTGTAGTAGATCCGTATTAATTACGCCTGCTCCTCACCATAATGATCCATGCCGGATCAAGCCTTTGGCTTGGTCAGACTCTCCGCAAACTCGCTGAGAGCTTTGCGCATGGCATCTTTGATACCGGACTCGGCCTCGACGAACCCCGGCGGATTCGGCGTTACGCCGAGCAAGTCCTCGGTAACACGAATCTCGCCGTCGCTCGCGTCGCCGGCTGCAATACCGATGGTCGGGACTTCAACGCCAGCCGTTACAGCGCGGGCGACCTCCTCCTTCACACCTTCAACCACCAGGGCAAAGGCGCCCGCCTGCGCAATGGCACGGGCATCGGCTACAACCTTATCAACATCCGACTCACGGCGAAAACCGCCTCTTGCGTGGACATGTTGAGGCATCAGGCCGACATGACCCAGCACCGCAATACCACGCCGGGTCAGGAAGGAAACGGTTTCCGCCATCTCCTCGCCCCCCTCAAGCTTAATCGCGTGGCAACCTGTTTCAACCAGAACCCGGGCCGCATTTTGAAAGGCTTGCACCGGTGATTCCTGATAACTGCCAAAAGGCATATCCACCACGACACACGCTCGCTTGCTGCCACGCATCACCGAACCGCCGTGCGCGATCATCATCTCCAGTGTCACGGGCAAGGTCGACTCAAAGCCATAAAGGACGTTGCCCAGGCTGTCGCCGACCAGAATCAGATCGGCGACTTCATCGACAAGAAGCGCCATGGGGTGGGTATAGGCGGTCAGACAGACCAGCGGGCCACCCTTCTTGGACCGTATGTCGCGGACGGTCAGCCGTTTCTTTGCCTTTAAGTAGGTCATAGCGCGGTACTATGCCGCCTCCAAACTGTGCGCGTCCACGATCTCGACGACTTTTCCCATGATTTCCGTCAAATTAAAATTCTTCGGCGTGAAAACAGCGGCTACGCCGGCGTTGGTCAGCGCGACCGCATCTTCCGGCGGAATGATTCCCCCGACAACGACCGGCACGTCGCCCAAGCCGCGTTCCCTCAGTAATTCGAGAACCGCCGTAACGAGCGGAAGATGACTGCCGGACAAGATCGAGAGTCCCACCACATGTACGCCCTCTTCGAGCGCCGCCGTGGCAATCTGGATCGGTGTCAGGCGGATACCCTCGTAGACAACCTCAAATCCACAATCGCGTGCCCTGACGGCGATCTGCTCGGCGCCGTTCGAATGACCGTCCAGCCCGGGCTTGCCGACCAGCATCTTCAGTCGACGGCCGAGCCTATTCGAAAGCTGTTCAACATTGCCCCGCACGTCCTCGATCGCCGTACGTCCGCCGCGTCCAAGCCGTCCGCTGGCTCGCCCGACACCGGTTGGCGCGCGATACTCACCGAATACACGGCGCAGACAGTCCCCCCACTCACCCGTGGTAACGCCGGCGTGGGCGCAGGCGATCGACGGCTCCATCACGTTCTCGCCGTCACGCAGCGCGATCTCCAAGGCCTTGAGGCTTTCGGTCGCGGCCTTCGTGTCACGCTCGCGCCGCCAAGCATTCAAGCGTTCGATCTGACCGCCCTCCTCCGCGGGATCCACGGTCAAGATTGCAGCCTCGCCGCTGGACAGGGGAGACGCTTCGGTTTCCTGATAGGCATTGACCCCGACCACAACCTGCTCACCGGATTCAATTGCCGCCAAGCGCTTTGCGTTCGATTCCACCAGGCGTTCCTTCATGTAGGCGTTCTCGACCGCGGCGATCGCACCGCCCATTTCCTCTATCCGACCCATTTCTTCGCGAGCCTCGGCGATCAACTCGGCGACTTTCGCCTCCACGACCGGTGAGCCGTCAAAAAGATCGCCATACTCCAGCAAGTCCGTCTCGTAGGCCAGGACTTGCTGCATGCGCAAAGACCACTGCTGGTCCCATGGTCTCGGCAGGCCCAGGGCCTCGTTCCAGGCGGGAAGCTGCACCGCGCGGGCTCGCGCGTTCTTGGAGAGCGTCACAGCCAGCATCTCCAGCAGGATGCGATAGACGTTGTTCTCCGGCTGTTGCTCGGTGAGTCCCAGGGAGTTTACCTGGACGCCGTAGCGAAAGCGCCGGTACTTCTCCTCTTCGACGCCATAACGCTCGCGGCAGATGCCATCCCAGAGCTCCGAGAACGCGCGCATCTTGCAAAGCTCCGTCACAAAGCGCAGCCCGGCATTCACGAAGAAGGAAATTCGCCCGACAACCTTTGGAAAATCCTCGGGCGGCACCTGCCCGGAGTCCCGCAGGGAATCCAACACCGCGATCGCCGTCGACAAAGCAAAGGCCAATTCCTGCGCCGGTGTCGCCCCGGCTTCCTGCAGGTGATAGGAACAGACGTTGGTTGGGTTCCAGCGTGGCACCTGCCCATAGGTAAAAGCCACGACGTCGGTGGTCAGCCGCATCGAGGCCTGAGGCGGAAAGATATAGGTACCGCGGCTTAGGTACTCCTTGATGATGTCGTTTTGTGTCGTGCCCGAGAGCGCAGTGCGCGCGATTCCCTGGCGCTCGGCGGCGGCGACGTAGAGCGCCAGCAGCCAGGGCGCCGTTGCGTTTATCGTCATCGAGGTGTTCATGCGATCCAGCGGTATGCCGTCAAGCAGCGTCACCATGTCGCCTAGATGAGAGACAGGGACGCCGACCTTTCCGACCTCGCCGCGCGCCAGCACGTGATCGGAATCATAACCGGTCTGCGTCGGCAAATCGAAGGCAATGGAAAGGCCCGTCTGTCCTTTTGCGAGATTACTGCGATAGAGCGCATTCGAAGCAGCCGCCGTCGAATGCCCTGCATAAGTGCGAAAAAGCCACGGTCGGGAGGGCTCCATCGTCGCCTTGGCGTCCTCGATTTGCGTTGCAGCATTTTGTGGGTCTTTGCCCAATCTTGCCATATGTTCCTCCAAAAACCGCCTTTTTATTGCTGATATTATGATTGAAGCGATCTAAAATTTCTCCATTGATATTCTAATAGAAAGAAAACCACATTTGTGCATTGCAAACAATCCCAGGAGCCGGTAAGAGTCAAGAAAATCATAGAAAATGACTGGATTTTCAAAACGACGATCAAAAAAATTCTGCTGCAGCGCACGCAAAATGGGTGAAGCCGCCCGCAACCAGCAGGATCAACCGGGTTCAATGAACGGACGAACAGGAACGGGAAAGGGAAAGAGGCATGAGCCAAGGTACAAATCAGGCCACGAAGAGTCAGGAAGCTGACGTGATAACGCTCGATACGCCTCAGCGGCCGCAAAAGGCGCTTTATGAAATCGGCGAAATTCCTCCGCTCGGCCACGTTCCTAAACAAATGTACTCCTGGGCGATTCGCCCGGAGCGGCACGGGCCGCCCGAACAAGCCATGCAGCTTGAGGTCGTCGACACGCCGAGCATCGATCCCCAGGAGGTTCTGGTGATGGTGATGGCGGCGGGAGTGAACTACAACGGCGTGTGGGCCGGGCTCGGGACTCCAATCTCAGTTTTTGACGTGCATAAGGCCGATTACCATATTGCCGGGTCCGATGCCGCGGGGATCGTCTGGGCAGTCGGCGACAAGGTAAAGCGCTGGAAGGTCGGCGACGAGGTTGTCATCCACTGTAACCAGGACGACGGCGACGACGAGGAGTGCAACGGCGGCGACCCCATGTTCAGCCCCAGCCAGCGTATTTGGGGATACGAAACCCCGGATGGCTCCTTCGCCCAGTTCACGCGCGTTCAGGCGCAGCAGCTCATGCCGCGGCCAAAGCATCTGACCTGGGAAGAAAGCGCCTGCTATACGCTGACCTTGGCGACGGCCTACCGCATGCTCTTCGGGCATCGGCCTCATATCCTGCGACCCGGTCATAATGTGTTGGTCTGGGGTGCTTCGGGTGGCCTTGGCTCCATGGCCATTCAGCTCATCGCGACTGCCGGCGCGAACGCCATTGGCGTCATATCAGACGATAGTAAGCGCGATTTCGTCATGCAGATGGGCGCCAAGGGCGTCATAAACCGCAAGGATTTCAACTGCTGGGGCCAACTGCCGCCGGTCAATTCTCCAGAATACAAGGAGTGGTTCAGCGAAACGCGCCGCTTCGGCAAAGCCATTTGGGATATCACCGGCAAGGGCAATAACGTCGACTTCGTCTTCGAGCACCCGGGCGAGGCGACTTTCCCGGTCTCCTGCTTCGTGGTCAAACGCGGTGGCATGATCGTGTTCTGCGCGGGCACCACCGGCTATAACATCACCTTCGACGCCCGCTATGTCTGGATGCATCAGAAGCGCATCCAGGGTAGCCACTTCGCCAACCTGAAGCAGGCCAGCCAGGCCAACAACCTGGTCGTCGAGCGCCGCCTTGATCCCTGCATGAGCGAGGTCTTCTCGTGGGACGATATTCCCCGCGCCCACACCAAGATGTGGAAGAACGAGCACAAGCCGGGCAACATGGCGGTTCTCGTCCAGGCGAAACGGCCAGGTCTTCGCACACTGGAAGATGTGGTCGAAGGCTGACATCGACAGAGGGCTTGGGAGCGGATCATGAACCACGCAAAAGCCGTCCCGGCACCGGAGGGCTCTCCAGGAGTGCGCCTTCCCGCGCTCTTGGAGACCTGCTCGAAAGCTCTCGCGGCGGCAGAAATCTATGGCGCTGCCGCCCGCCAGGGTCTGATCGCCCTAGTCGCGCCGAACGGCAGGGTCGACGGAGACCTTTTGGAGCGTGAGCAGTTCGCCGCCCACGGCTATGCCTGGCTGGCGACTTACCTCGCGGCGCTGCGTGAGATGCTGGCTTGGGCGACCCACCTGGAAACCGCCGGGAAACTGGGCGAGCTCGAAACCCTCATGTTGCAGGCCGCATACGGCGAGTATCTGAATCAGATTTTGGGCGGTTTACCACTCAGTCAGGTCGAAGTCGTGCGGCCTGACGACCTCAAGGCCGACGCAGCCGCCCGATTGCTGGCTCAGAACGAAGCGGTCGCCACTCTTTGCCGCTCGGGAAACACCGCTGCCCTGCGGAGTCGGCTCGCCACGCTTCTCGCCGAGGCCCTGGAAGGCGGTTCATTCGGCGACGCGGACCTGGGCGACGAAACCCTGGTGATGATCCGCGATCAATTTCGCAGGCTCGCGGATGAACACCGCGAAGCCGCCCACGGCTGGCACCGCGACGACAGCTTGATCCCGATGGAGGTCGTCCAGCAACTTGCCGATCTTGGTGTCTTTGGCCTGACGATCCCCGAAGAATGGGGCGGTTTGGGCCTTGGCAAGACTGCCATGTGTGTTGTGACCGAGGAGCTGTCGCGCGGCTACATCGGCCTTGGGTCACTCGGAACCCGTTCGGAGATTGCCGCCGAGCTCATACGCCTTGGCGGTACCGAGTCGCAAAAAGCTCACTGGTTGCCCCGCATCGCCAGCGGCGAAATTCTACCAACCGCCGTCTTCACCGAACCGGGCACCGGCTCCGATCTCGGTGCTCTAAAGACGCGCGCGATCAAGGACGGCCAAACCTATCGCATTACCGGCAACAAGACCTGGATCACCCACGCGGGACGCAGCGACATTATGACGCTCCTGGCGCGGACCGACCCGACCGAGACGGGCTATAAGGGCCTTTCCATGTTCATCGCCGAGAAGCCACGTGGCAGCGATGCCGACCCCTTTCCGGCTCAGGGTATGACAGGCGGCGAGATCAAGGTGCTCGGCTATCGCGGTATGAAAGAGTACGAACTGGGATTCGACGGCTTCGCGGTGGCCGCGGAAAACTTGCTCGGCGGCGTGGAAGGCGAAGGCTTCAAGCAACTGATGGCGACCTTTGAGTCGGCCCGCGTCCAAACGGCCGCACGGGCGGTCGGCGTTGCCCAATGCGGGCTGGAACTGGGTCTTGCCTACGCCCGTGAGCGCCTGCAGTTCGGCAAACCTATCTATAGCTTCCCGCGCGTGTCGGGGAAGCTCGCCTGGATGGCCGTCGAGACCATGATCGCCCGGCAACTGACCTACCACGCAGCGCGCGAGAAGGACAGCGGCCGACGCTGTGATATCGAGGCGGGGATGGCGAAGCTGTTGGCCGCGCGCGTCGCTTGGGCCAATGCCGATAACGCCTTGCAGATACACGGCGGCAACGGCTATGCGGAGGAGTATCCGATCTCGCGGGTGCTGTGCGATGCGCGCATCCTCAACATCTTCGAAGGTGCCGCGGAGATCCAGGCGCATGTCATCGCCCGCGGGCTGCTGGCACCAGGACGAAATTAGAGGCCGAAACGTAGCAGAAAGAGTCGGCCTGCCGGCCTCCACAAAGACCAAGCGTAGAAAAACCCGGCAAAGATGGCAGGTAAAATCCCGCTTACAAGGAACAATCCCTGCCACTTCGGTCCGCCAAAAAGGGCTAACTTGGCGTCCAGCGTCGCGCACAACAACGTGCAAATGACGCCAACAAGGCTGAAGATCGCCACACTCCAGATGAAAGCGCGCCCGCCTTCAAGCCTGCCGGAAACCATGACGAGCGTTAACCCACCAATCGTCATGCCCATCCCAAGACCGCAAATGGCCGCCCAAGCGAATTTGGCCGCAATGCTCCCCTCGGGGAAAAGTAGCAACCCCCAAACCACCAGGTAAACCGCCTCCGCACCAAGGGTCATCGCCGTCGCAAGAAGCAACGGCCTAATCGTATCCTGTCTCGTCATCGCCGCACCTCCCTATCTCTTTCCAGGCGCTAAATGAATAATTAATGCAATTTCTAGGAGTGCTGCGCAATCGCTTCAAATTTTCCGATGTGTATCGGCTTGCGCCGTTGAAGCTCGACATTCTCTCTCGACCGCCGATTACAAAGGGCCTATATCGACGGATATGAGCAACTTGATTTTCATACTGATCGGCATCGCAATGGCTATCACCCTGGGCGTGCTGTTCGCTGGCATCGTCGTTATGGCCAAGGGTGGCCAAGTCAATGCCAAGTACGGGAACAAACTGATGCGTGCGCGCATCATCGCACAGGGTTGCGCTTTAGCGCTCCTGGTGCTGGCATTCCTTATCGGCAAGTGAACGGGGGAACCGTGCGATGGTGCAACTGACGCGCATCTACACACGTGGCGGCGATAAGGGAAAGACCTCGCTGGGCAATGGCCAGCGACGCCCCAAGTATGATCGGCGGATCAGCGCCTACGGCACAGTTGACGAAGCAAACGCGGTTCTGGGGATCGCCCGCCTGCACTGCGATGGGCGGTTGGACGAAATGCTCGGCCGTTTGCAGAATGACCTTTTCGACCTGGGTGGCGATCTTTGCACACCCGAGGAAGACAATCCGAAGTATCCTCCCTTGCGCATTGCCCCTGAACAGGTGTTGCGGCTAGAGCGGGAGATCGACGAACTCAACGCCGATCTGCAGCCTTTGAAGTCCTTCGTCCTTCCCGGTGGTAGTGCAGCCGCTGCATACCTGCATCTCGCCCGGACCGTGGCCCGCCGCGCGGAGCGGGAAATGGTCGAATTGGCGGAAATCGAAACGGTCAACGCAGAGGCGATTCGCTATATCAATCGCCTCTCCGATTTGCTGTTCGTCATGGCCCGGTGGGCCAATGACCAAGGCCACGCGGAAGTGCTTTGGGTGCCGGGACAGAACCGCTGACTTTGCTCTGCAGGGCAGTGAGTTCAAGAAAGGCGGAAAACGTACAGTAATGGACGCTCCGGGTCGATTGACTCGCTTCGGGCATGAAATTATTGTGCAGGCGCGAAAAACGCCGGGAGCGAGCCTGGGCAAATGGCAGAAATAAACTGCCCGCCGATGGTGCCGGGGCTCAAAACTATAATATCCGCGTCGGTGGCCCCGCCAGGAGGCCGCTCGCGCGACGGACCGAGAGGGACCCATGAAAGTTCTCGTCCCCGTTAAACGGGTGATTGACTACAACGTGAAGGTGCGTGTGAAGGCGGACCAGAGCGGCGTCGAGTTGGCCAATGTCAAGATGGCCATGAACCCCTTCGATGAGATCGCCATAGAAGAGGCGATCCGGATGAAGGAATCAGGCAAAGCAACCGAAGTCGTGGCAGTCTCAATCGGCCCGGCGCAAGCGCAGGAAACCATCCGCACGGCCTTGGCCATGGGTGCTGATCGCGGCATTCTGGTGCAGACCGATGAACTGGTTGAACCCCTGGCCGTTGCCAAGATGCTCAAAGCACTGGTCGAGAAGGAAGAGCCTGGAATCGTACTTCTCGGCAAGCAGGCCATCGATGACGACGCCAATCAGACCGGCCAAATGCTTGCCGGCCTGTTGGGCTGGCCTCAGGGCACCTTTGCCTCGAAGCTGTCTTTCGAAGGCGATGGACTCAAGGTTACGCGCGAAGTGGACGGCGGCTTGGAAGCCATTCAAGTCAAGCTACCGGCGATCGTGACGGTCGACCTGCGCCTTAACGAACCGCGCTATGCCTCGCTGCCGAACATCATGAAAGCCAAGAAGAAGCCTATCGATACCATGGCGCCCGCCGATCTGGGCGTCGAGGTAGCGGCACGGCTGAAGGTCTTGAAAGTCACCGAACCGCCGAAGCGCGCGGGCGGTGTCAAGGTCGCGAACGTCGCCGAACTGGTCGATAAGCTCAAGAACGAAGCGAAGGTGATCTGAACCATGGCCATTCTCGTAATCGCAGAACATGATGCACAGAACCTGGCGCCGGCGACCCTGAATACTCTGGGCGCTGCAAAGGCCATCGGCGGCGACATCCATGTGCTTGTTGCCGGTCAGAACATCGGCGGCATCGCCGAGCAGGCCGCCAAGGTCGAAGGCGTCGCCAAGGTGTTGAAGGCGGATGCCGAAGCTTATGCGCATTCCGTCGCCGAGGCTTTGACGCCCCTGATCGTGGCGCAAGCGGCCAACTACAGCCATGTCCTGGCGCCCGCCACGACTTTTGGCAAGAATGTGTTGCCACGTGCGGCAGCGCTCTTGGACACGCAACAGATTTCCGACATCTCCGGCGTCGAAAGTGCCGATACCTTCGTGCGCCCAATCTATGCGGGCAATGCGTTGGCGACGGTTCAGTCCAGCGACGCCATCAAGCTGATCACTGTCCGTTCGACGGCTTTCGAGCCGGTTGCTGCCGAAGGCGGCTCCGCCGCCATTGAAGATGTCCCTGCGACGGAGAGCCAGAACCTCGTCAGCTTCCTGGGTCAGGAACTGACGAAGTCCGAGCGTCCGGAATTGACTACGGCAAAGATCGTTATCTCCGGTGGCCGCGGCATGCAGTCTGGCGAGAACTTCGTCATGCTTGAACGTATCGCCGACAAGCTGGGTGCCGCCGTTGGCGCCAGCCGTGCCGCAGTGGACGCGGGCTTTGTGCCGAACGACTATCAGGTCGGCCAGACCGGCAAGGTCGTGGCGCCTGACCTCTACGTCGCCGTCGGTATCTCCGGCGCCATCCAGCATCTGGCGGGCATGAAGGACTCCAAGGTGATCGTCGCTATCAACAAGGACGAGGAAGCGCCGATTTTCCAAGTGGCCGACTATGGGCTT
Source organism: Limibacillus halophilus (assembly GCF_014191775.1). Classification (NCBI taxonomy): domain Bacteria; kingdom Pseudomonadati; phylum Pseudomonadota; class Alphaproteobacteria; order Rhodospirillales; family Rhodovibrionaceae; genus Limibacillus; species Limibacillus halophilus. The sequence goes on from NZ_JACHXA010000006.1 coordinate 157,272, forward strand.
GTGGCAGACCTCTTTGAGGCTGTCCCGGAACTGGAGAAAGAGCTGGGCTAGAAACGACCTGAGCCGGCGATAAGCCGGAATTGAAGCACCGATGCGGCGAAAGTCGCCGCTTCGGTGTCTTGCCCTTCCATCCGGAAAGGCGCAAAACGAAAAAGACAAAAGAGATAGGCAACTCAATGAGTGAATCGACCCTGCCCGAAATCAAGACAGTCGGCGTCATCGGCGCCGGTCAAATGGGGAGCGGCATTGCCCACGTCTGTGCGCTGGCCGGATTGAAAGTCCTCGTGTCTGATATCAGCGAAGCGCAACTCGAAAAGGGTGTTGCTTCGATCGGCCACAATCTTGATCGGCAGATCAAGAAGGGGTTGATCTCGGAAGCTGACAAGAGCGCCGTTCTGGATCGCATTTCGACCGGCACCAGCCATGACATTTTTGGCGATTGCGATATCGTCATCGAAGCCGCGACCGAGAACGAAGAAATCAAGCGCAGTATCTTCAAGGAGCTCTGCCAGCATTTGCGGGACGACGCGATCATCGCGAGCAACACCTCCTCGATCTCGATCACCCGTCTGGCATCCAACACTGACCGCCCGGGCCGATTCATCGGCATGCATTTCATGAACCCGGTGCCGTTAATGCAGTTGGTCGAGTTAATCCGAGGTATTGCCACCGACGAGGACACCTTCGCCAGCGTCAAGCAATTTACCGACAAGCTGGGTAAGAACGCCGTTGCGGCGGAAGATTTCCCCGCCTTCATCGTCAATCGCATCCTGTTGCCGATGATCAACGAAGCCGTCTACACGCTCTACGAGGGCGTTGGTTCGGTGGAAGCCATCGATACCGCGATGCGATTGGGTGCCAACCACCCAATGGGACCGTTGGAGCTGGCGGATTTCATTGGCCTGGATACCTGCCTGGCCGTGATGTATGTGCTTTACGAGGGCCTTGCCGATTCCAAATATCGCCCCTGCCCGCTGCTCGTGAAGTATGTCGAGGCTGGTTGGGTCGGTCGCAAATCGGGGCGCGGGTTTTACGATTATTCGGGCGACAAGCCGGTTCCGACCCGCTGATTACCGCCGCCGAAGAAAGCAAAAAGCCCCGGCTACACACCGGGGCTTTTTTTTCGCGCTGGTAGATTGTGGCCACTGGTCTCCGTCAGCGGCGCCGATATTCGATCTGTGAATCCCGACTGACGAAAGTCATCAGCAACAACCGACCCTGGTCGTCATACCAGAGATCTCGGGCGAAGGCGCCGCCGGTGCGCAGATGTTCGGCTTCAAAAGTACCCGCGGGCACCGTAATGCTTTCCGTGCCCAGGGTCTCCAGCGTTACCGGATCATAGATTTCGTCGCTTTGCGCCGAAAGACCCTTGGGTTTGCCAGTTGCCAGGGCGCGATTCCAGTCGGGAACCGGCGCAAAATCCGCACCGAAGCTCTCCGTATTACCGTTGACCGTTCGCTTGTATCCTTCACCATTCTTGACAAGTTGGAGGGAATAGGGCGTTCCATCATCGTCGGTTTCGGCTTCGAGATGCACGAGATTGCCGCCATCCCATGTCTCGACACGGCGGTGGGTCCGGCGATAGACCGTCACGAAGAGCGCCTTGACGGATACTTCCATGGTGACCGTCACTTGATCGCCCGCAATCTCGACGACCTGGGCGCCGACATCACTGCCGTCGCGCAGTATCTCGTATCTCAAGGTTTCTGCCGTTGCGGTCTGCCAGGCCGACAACCCCAGAAAAACGACGATCGCCCAAAAGCAACGCAGCCAAGTCCTGTACCGCAAAACCAGCCTCCAAAATTTGCTCGCTATCCACTTGCGCATTATATCGCTCTCCGACCTACAAGAGCGCAGTTTTTTGTCGTATGCTCGTTTCGGGAGAATACAAGCGAGGCTACACGTGAGTTATGAATTCGACCCGAGCCTGAAAAAATATCAGCAAAATCCAGCCACCTGGGGTGCCAAGGACCCACGATACCGGCAAGCGAACACGCACGATCTGTTTCGCGAAAAACTGAAGGCCATGCACCAACCGCGCGTTCTGGAGATCGGCGTCAAGCGCAGTATTCCGGATCGCCCCACCATTCATCGCGGTTGGGCCCCTCACGCTTCATCTTACATCGGCGTTGATCTCGAAGACGGTCTCGATGTCGATGTGGTTGCCGACATACACGAACTGAGCCACCACATTTCGCCCAACAGCATCGATGCTTTGTTGTGCATCTCGGTACTGGAGCACGTTGAACGCCCCTGGGTCGCCGCTTGTGAGATCGCGAAGGTCCTAAAGCCGGGCGGATGGGTCTTCTGCGCAACGCATCAGACGTTCCCGATTCACGGGTTCCCAAAGGACTATTGGCGTTTCACCCGAGAGGCGCTGGAATCATTGTTCAGCCCGGAGGTTGGCTTCGCCGACGTTACGTCGTTCTATGCCTTTCCCTGCGATATACGAGCGGAGGAAGCAAGCGACACCTGGCAGCACTTTTCCTTCCTTCATGCCTCGATCGTGGCGCGGAAGGAACGTGACCCCAAGGAATGGGTTTTGCGATAGCCCGGCCGCAAGCAGCGGCGTAAGTGGGATCAACTGTCCTTGGGCTTGTCTGCCAGGTAATAGCGAATCAGGTCCAGGACTTCCGGCGCGTCCCATTCAAGCGGACCCTCACTTCCGCCCACGAGGCGCCCCTGGCGATCTACCAGATAGGTCGAGGGCAGACCGCGCAACCCATACTCCTGTGCGTACTCACCTCTAGGGTCCAGGAAAATCGCAAGATTCTCCAGCCCCAGGCGCTGGTAGAAGGGCAGCACAGCATCGATCCCGCCGCGATCGATCGATACGGCCATTACCTTGAAACCCTCGTCGGAAAGCGCGGCCTGCAGCCGGTCGAGCGAAGGCATCTCCCGCACGCAAGGTGCGCACCAAGTGGCCCAGAAGTTCACCAGAACCACCTGCCCGCTATAGTCCGCAATCGAAACCGCTTCACCAAATTCCCCGGACATGGTCTTGTTCGGCGCTGGAACCGGCTCGTCGAGCAGGGTAAAGTTGCCCTCCAACTGGCCCTTGAGGGGCGGTTGATCGACAGCGGCAAGCGAAGGCGCAAACGGCACGGCCAACGCCAGCAAGAAGACGAACACCAAGCCGCATCCGATGACACGAAGCATTATTTTCCGATTTAGGGGCAGCAAGACGCAATCTCCATCATGACAGCATCCAAGAAAAAGAACGGCAACGAAAGCACCCAGGATTCCAGCGCCAACAGCATGTGGGGCGGTCGTTTCAGCGAAGGTCCCGCCGAGGTTATGGAGCGTATCAACGCCTCGATAGGCTTTGACAAGAAGCTCTATGCCCAGGATATCGCCGGTTCCAAGGCGCATTGCCGCATGCTGATGAAACAAAAAATCATCTCCAAACAAGATGGCGAGCAGATCCTCAAAGGTCTAGACACGATCCTGCGAGAAATTGAAGCGGGCGATTTTGTTTTCGACGCCAAGCTGGAAGATATCCACATGAACGTGGAAGCCCGCTTGTCGACCCTCATCGGCGCAGCGGCAGGCAGGCTGCACACGGCACGGTCGCGCAACGATCAGGTGGCGACGGATTTCCGCCTCTGGGTGCGCGGTGCCCTGGATGATCTGGATCTGGCTGTGCAGGGCTTGCAAGCCGCACTGATCGATCAGGCCGCAGCCAATGCCGAGACAATCATGCCCGGCTACACGCATCTGCAAGTCGCGCAGCCGGTTACACTTGGCCACCATTTTTTGGCTTATGTAGAGATGCTGGGCCGCGACCGCGGCCGCCTGAGCGATGCACGGGCGCGGCTTAATGAAAGCCCGCTGGGTGCGGCGGCCCTTGCCGGGACGGCGTTCCCCATCGACCGCGAAATGACCGCCCGCGAATTGGGTTTCGATCGAGCGATGGCAAACTCCCTGGATGCGGTATCGGACCGCGACTTCGCGTTGGAGTTCCTGGCGGCCGGGTCGATCATCGCCATCCACCTCTCGCGGCTGGCTGAAGAATTGGTGCTTTGGACCAACCAGGGCTTTGCCTTCGTGGAGCTGTCGGACTCCTTCACTACCGGGTCTTCGATCATGCCGCAGAAGAAAAACCCCGATGCCGCCGAGTTGATCCGCGGCAAGTCAGGCCGCGTCATCGGTGCCCTCAACAGCCTCCTGGTTACCATGAAAGGGCTACCGCTGGCCTATGGCAAGGACATGCAGGAAGACAAAGAGCCCGTGTTCGACGCCGCCGATACATTGTTGGTTTCGGTCACGGCCATGCAGGGCATGATTGCCGACTTGAAGGCGCGGCCAGACAAACTGCTGGCCGCAACCACGGCCGGGTTCATCACTGCAACCGATTTGGCGGACTGGCTGGTGCGCGAACTCGGGCTGCCGTTCCGGCAGGCGCATCATGTCACCGGCAGCCTGGTTGCCGAAGCCGAGCGTGCCGGATGCGACTTGGCGGAGTTGCCGCTGAGCAAGATGCAGGCCGTCGAGCCCGCTATTCACGGTGGCGTTTTTTCCGTTCTCTCGGTAGAAAAGGCGGTCGCGTCACGCCGCAGCTATGGCGGTACGGCGCCGGACCAGGTGCGGGCTCAGGTTGCGCGCGCTCGTGAACGATTTTTGTGAGGAAGCCTCATGACCCGACGCTTGTTGCTGATGACACTGCTGATGGCCGCCACGGCGGGCCTGTCGGCCTGCGGCAAGCGGGGCGATCCGCATCTGCCGGAAGGCACGGTCGGCACCTATCCGCGCGCCTACCCGGACCCCGCCACGGTACGCCCGAATACAAGTGCGGGTAACAGCGGTCAGGAATCCGAAGAGCAGACAAACTGATGAACAGCACGACCCTCTTGCCGCAGGAAGGTTTTTCCTTCCGCGAAGGTCTTCTTCATGCCGAAGGCGTTCCCATCGACCGGATCGCCGAACAGGTCGGCACGCCTTTTTACCTCTATTCTTCGAGTGCGATGGAAGCGGCCTATCAGCGCTTCACCGCCGCGCTTACCGGGCTCAATGCCAAGGTTTTCTACGCGATGAAAGCCAACAGCAATCAGGCCGTCGTGCGCAGTTTCGCCGAATGGGGTGCCGGGTCGGATGTCGTCTCCGAAGGCGAGTTGCGGCGCGCTTTGGCAGCCGGCGTTCCTGGCAACAGAATCGTCTTTGCCGGCGTCGGCAAGACGCAGCGGGAGATGGCCTTTGCTTTGGAGGCCGGCATTCTACAATTCAATGTGGAGTCCCTGCCGGAGTTGGAGCAGCTCAATCAGGTTGCTCTGAGCATGGGCCGAAAGGCGCCGGTCGCCTTGCGCGTAAACCCGAACGTCGATGCCCAAACCCACACCAAGATTGCCACCGGTCGAAAGGCCGACAAGTTCGGTATCGATCTTGACCACGCACGCACCCTCTACCGCGATGCACAGGTCATGAAGGGGATTGCCGTCGAAGGGTTGGCGGTTCACATCGGATCGCAATTGACGCGCATGGAGCCTTTCCGCGACGCTTTTCAGAGGACGGCGGATTTTTACCGCGAGATGCAAGCCGCCGGAGTTCCGTTGCTGCGCCTTGATCTGGGCGGCGGTTTAGGTGTGCCTTATCATCACGATCAAGCACCCGATCTGCAGCGTTATGCCGAAATTGTGAAGGAAACGACCGCGGGCTTGGGTGCCGAGCTCGCCTTCGAGCCGGGCCGCTACCTCGTTGCTTCGGCAGGCCTTCTGGTAACCAGGGTCGTCTTCGTTAAGGAAGAACGTGGGCGCCGTTTCATCATCGTCGACGGTGCGATGAACGACCTGATCCGGCCAACGCTTTATGAAGCCTGGCACAACATCATTCCCTTGCGTCAGGCCGATTCCGGGGCCGAACTGACGCCCTGCGACGTGGTCGGGCCGGTATGCGAATCTGGTGATTTCTTTGCCAAGGAACGCGATCTCCCGCCGCTAAAGAGCGGCGATCTTCTGGCGCTTTGCGACGCTGGCGCATACGGCTCCGCCATGGCGTCGAATTATAATTCACGGCCATTGGTACCCGAAGTCATGGTGCGCGGTGATGAGATGGCGGTCGTGCGTCCGCGTCAGGATTATGCCACAATGATTGCCCAAGATCGTTTGCCCGGTTGGCTTCCCGCCCTACATAATTAGTCAGGCGGACCGGCCGGACGGTGATTGAAACCACCGTTTTGCAAGAGCAGTCTGGTGGCAAGGGAGTTCTGGCGCTGGTGACGGAACGCAAGCGTGCCGAGGAAACAGTGAAGGACCTGGAAGGTGTGATGCCTCTGGTCTTGGTGGCGCGTTCGTTCCTGTTTTGGGAGAAACTTTGGCCCGCTCTCTGGCCGTCCCTGGCAGTGCTTCTGGTCTTTGTCAGCCTCGCCCTGAGCGACGCGCTCACGCTTTTGCCCGGCATCTTGCACTTATTTATCCTGCTCGCCTTCGCAATGGCTTTGGCCGCCAGTCTGTGGGTTGGATTGCGACGGGTCCGGTTACCCAACACGACGGCAGGACTGCGCCGCTTGGAGAACGATAGCAATCTGCGCCACAGGCCCCTCACCGCTTTGGCCGAAATCCAGGAAAGCGGCACCGCCGACCCGCAGAGCCGCCAGCTATGGGAAGCGCACCGACATAGCGTACAGCAACAGTTCAAGAATCTTCGGCTGAAGGTGCCGAGCCCCGGTTTGCCGGTGCGCGATCCGATAGCCGTGCGCGTGCTGCTGAGTTTGGTGCTTCTGGTTACGCTGGTGCGCGCTGGCGACGACTGGCAGGAGAATCTGATCCGGTCGGTCCAACCGCACCTATCCGGCGCAGTTGCCGCTAATAACATTCAGCTTGATCTCTGGGTCTCGCCCCCCGCCTACACCGGTCAAGCACCCCTGGTGCTGGCAACAGCGAATTCCGACAATACGGCGGATGACGAGCCCGATAGCGCAATCGATCAGCCCGTACAGCACTACGAGGTGCCGCAAAGCAGCAGTTTGCTCGTGCAAATTCAAGGTGGCGAGGGTCCGGCATCGGCGACGATCAACGGACTTTCGACCGCAACCTTCAAGACATTGTCGGGCAACAGCTTGCGGGCGGAAGGCACGATTAGCGGGTCCGGCACCCTTCAGGTCACCCGTGGTGGTGAGACGCTTGGCAGTTGGAATATCACCGTCATCGCTGATGAAGTACCAACAATCGAGTATCTGAGCCCGCCCCAACGCAGCGAACGCGCATCGTTGCAGGTCAAGTACAATGCTGCCGACGATTATGGAGTCGCCTCCGTATCTTTACGGGTCACGCTTTATGATCGGCCCGACCTTGCGCCCGAGTTGGTGGAACTGCTGCGCCCACGACCCGGCATCACCGATATCGACCAAAGCAGTTTTCAGGATTTCACGCCACACCCCTGGGCCGGCCTGCCGGTCGAATTGACCCTGTTGGTCGAAGACGCACTGGGTCAGAAAGGCGAGAGCGATCGGATACTCACGGTGTTGCCGGAGCGTATCTTTCAGCATCCGGTCGCCCGCGCGCTGGTGGAGCAGCGCAAGGCCTTGACGCAAGACCCCGAGAAACGTTTTCCCGTCGCCCGCGTACTGGCGCAGCTTTACCAACGGCCGGAGCACTTTTTCGACGACATCGTGGTCGCCCTGGCCATACACAGCGCGCAGCGGCGCCTGCTTTTCGACAAGAGCGACGAGGCCATCCCCGCCGTGCAGGATTTGCTATGGAAAACAGCGCTTCGTATCGAGGAAGGCGAGCTGTCGCTTGCCGAACGGGATTTGCGGGAGATCATGGAGGCGTTGCAGCGCGCGCTTGCTGAGGGCGCTCCCGATGAAGTCATAAAACGCTTGATGGATCAGTTGCAGGCTGCCCTGGATCGCTACATGGATGAACTGGCACGCCAAGCCATCAAGGACCTGAACGAAGGCAATTTTCCGCAAGCCAATATCGATGACAACAGCCAGACAATGGGCCGCGAGGATTTGCAACAGTTGCTCGACGCAGCCCGTCAGATGACCGAAGCCGGCGCCAACGAGAGCGCCCGCGAACTTCTCGCCCAGTTGCAGCAGATGCTCGAAAACATGCGCGCCGCCACGAGCGGCTCGCAGGAAGCCCGTGAGCGCCGGGAAGCTATGGAAACCATGGAGCGCATGAACGGCATGTTGGGCCGTCAGCGCGAACTGTTGGACCGAAGCTTCGAGCGCTCGCAACGGGGCGAAAGCAATCAGGGGCAGCCACAGGGAGAAGGCGAGGACGGACGCGACCAAAATCGTGGCGAAAACCAGCGCGATGCGTTTAGCCAACAACGCTTGCGCGACGAACTCGGCCAGATGATGGAGCAACTTCGGGGCATGTTCGGCGGCGATGTTCCGCAATCCCTGGGTGAAGCACAAAATGAAATGCGGAGCGCCGAAGAGGCACTGCGCGGTGATCAACCCGGTCATGCCGTCGAACCACAGCGGCGCGCCTTACAGGGGCTTCAGCAGGGCGCGCAAAGCCTTGTTGATCGCTTCATGCAGCAACTTGGCCAAGGCCAGGGGGGCAGCGCCGGAACCTTCGGCGAAGGCCCTGGCACTAGACGCGACCCGTTGGGCCGCAACCCGGAGGGGCAAGGCATGGGGCGTGTGGAGGGTGTCGAGGTTCCCGGTGTCTCCGAGCGGGAGCGCGCGCTAGGCATCAAACGGGAGTTGCAACGCCGCGCCGGTGAACGTGATCGACCACGGTTTGAACTGGACTATCTGGAAAGACTGCTCCGCCCCTTCTGAGAATGGGGATGACAAGGCCGAAGGCGCTACTCTGGTTCGATGAAACGGATCGCAGCCTCGGTCTGAACCGAAGGCGCATCGCGAAGCGTACTGGAGAAAAACACCTTTTCACCCGCTAGCAGACTGGGGCGCGGAAGCGGCGTCACCCAACGCTCCAGCTCCTCACCGGCCTGGTCGATCAGACGAATTTGCAAAGCGGGCAGCATTTTCTCGGAATTCGTCGGATTCTCAACAGTCCCCTCGACGATCAGTGTTCGCGTACCCTCGTCGAGACGGGACACCGAACGGACCCCTGTCAGCAGCAATCCCTCGCCGGGTACACTGTCAACAAAGCTCAGGGAATCATAAAAGGTCGCCATCCCTGGAAACTGCCGCACCAACGAATCACGGCCCAACCATAGGATCATCGCAATGCTGACGACCACCAACAACGCAGCCAACAGGATGGTGGATACCCTGCCGTTCGTCCCTGGCGAATCGGCATCGCCCGAGGTCTCCTTTAGCTTGCTGCGAAGGCTTTCGACCGGATCGGCTACGGGTTCTTCTTCCAGGTCCGCCTGCTGGGCATGCCACTGGTGGCTACAAAGATGGCAGCGGACTTTCGCACCCGAATCGCTCAATTGCCCACCATCGATCTGGTATCGGGTGGCACAGGAGGGACAGGTGAGAATCATGAATTACCCATTTCTTTTCGGCGCGGCTCGAATTATGGGCCACTTTAGGTAGGCTCCCCAAGACGTGCAAGCCGTCGCAGACCCCTTTGCGAAGAGAGAGAGCCAAGGCTATTGTCCCAGAAGGCGTTTGTCCCGGCGGCGCTTGTCACAACGAACCCGGGGCGAGTGATCTTGAATCGAAAGACCGGAAGCGGTCCAACGGGCGGCAGGAGAAGAAGCTTGATCCAATTCGAGGATGTGGCGGTGCGCTATGGCAGGATGGCAGATGTCCTGTCGGACGTCACCTTTCGCCTTGAGCCGGGATCGTTCCACTACGTCAGCGGACCCAGTGGCGCCGGAAAATCTTCGCTATTGAAACTGATGTATCTGGCCATGCCTCCGACGCGCGGACGCATCAGCCTGTTCGGCCGCGATGTGGAGAGTCTGGACCGAAACGAGCGCGCCCTGCTCAGACGCATGGTCGGCGTGGTTTTCCAGGAATTCCGGCTGCTCAATCACCTGACGGTTTTCGAGAATGTCGCCCTGCCGATGAAAATTTCCGGCGAACGCCCGTCGCGGCGCCAGGCCCATGTCAAGGAACTGTTGGAATGGGTTGGCCTTGGCAGTCATCTTCATGCCGCCCCCTTGACGCTTTCAGGCGGTCAGCAACAACGTGTCGCCATCGCCCGGGCGGTCATCACGCGGCCAAAACTTCTGATCGCCGATGAACCGACAGGCAACATGGATGATCGAATGGCTGTCAGACTCATGTACCTATTCGAGGAGTTGAACCGGATCGGCACTACGGTGGTGATCGCCACTCACAACGATCGTTTGATCGAGCGCTTTGCGCACCCGGTCATACATTTGAATGAAGGCCGACTGTCGATCCTGGAGCCAGGTGAGCAGGTGCTCGCATGATCTGGCGCAGCGACGTACCGCTACAAAGAGACCCTTCGGCGAGATTTCTTCCGCTGCTCGTTGGCTTCATGGTGTTCCTTGCTGCCCTGGCGCTGGGCGCCTCGCTGGCGATGAACCGTGTCGTGGGCGAGTGGGAAACCGCCTTCACAGGGAAACTAACTGTGCAGTTGCCGCCCCCGGAGGAAAGTGGCGGAGACCAGAAGCAACGGCTCGACAAGGTCGTGGCGCTGTTGGAGGCGGTACCAGAAGTCACCGACCTTCGCGTTCTGCCGGAGGCGGAAACCCGCGCGCTCGTCGAGCCCTGGCTTGGCGCTGGCGCAAACGTCGAGGAATTGCCAATTCCAGATCTCATCGCGGTCTCATTTGACAGCGGGAGTAGTCCCGATGTCACTGGCCTTGCTATTCGCATTGAAGAAGCGGTGCCGGGGGCAACTCTGGACAATCATCAGCAGTGGTTGTCTGACGTACTGGAGAGTATGCGCTTGTTGGAGATTGTAGCCCTATTGGTGGTTATCGTGGTCGGCATCGCGGCAGTGCTGGCGGTAATCTTCGTGACCCGAACCGGCCTCGCAATCCACCGTGATGTGATCCAATTACTACACTTGATTGGCGCCAAGGACAGTTATGTGGCGCAGCAATTTCAGCGACACGCGCTCGTATTGGGATTGAAGGGCGGTATCATCGGACTGCTTCTGGCGCTGCCTGCTATTTTCCTGATCGGAAAGTTCCTCGGCAGCAGTCAAACCGCGATCCTACCGACTGTCGATTTCGGTTGGTTCGAGTGGACCGCCCTTGTCAGTCTGCCGTTCCTCGCTGCCTTAATAGCCAATCTGACGGCTCGCCGCACCGTCATGCGAACTTTATCCCGACTATCTTGACCGGGCGTTGCTATGCGAATGCACTTCAGACCCACCCGCCATCGATTGGCAAAACGCCTGGGCTTGCTGCTTTTTCCCTTATTAGCCGCCTGGATAGCCGGACTTATATGGTTTGCCGCGCAAATTCCCGACAATGAGGAAACTTCGACGACTGCGAATGATGCCATCGTCGTTCTGACAGGCGGGAGCGAGCGACTGGGCGAAGGCGTTCGGCTGTTGGCCGAAGGGCAGGGCAAGAAGCTCTTCGTTTCCGGGGTTTATCGAGGAGTCGACGTGCGTGCCTTGCTACGGTTGTCACAAGATGCCCCGGAAGAGCTGGCGTGCTGTATCACCCTCGGTTACGAAGCGGATGATACGCGCGGAAATGCCCGGGAGACGGCTGCCTGGATCGCAGAAGAAGGGTATAGCTCCCTCCGCCTCGTCACGGCTGCCTACCACATGCCGCGAAGCCTATTATTGTTCCGCCGTGCCATGCCCGATGTTGCCATCCTGCCGCACCCTGTTTTTCCTGAAGGTTTTCGCAGGGAGGACTGGTGGTTACGTCCGCGCAGCGCCTGGCTGCTGATCAATGAATACAGCAAGTTTCTCGTCGCCTTGGCAGTTAATCACATTCGGGATATTTAAGGGATGCGTTACCTAGGCTCCATAGCGTTCAATATCCTCTTTATCGTCTGGACCTTGCTGATTTTCATTATCGGGCTGCCGGTGCTCTTGCTCCCTACCCGCTATGTTTTTGCGTGGGGGTGCCTCTGGGCCTGGGTGACGTTGCAGTTGCTGCGCTTCATAGGCGGAGTCGACAGCCGTTTCATCGGTATGGAGAAACTGCCGGAGGGACCCTTCATCCTGGCCAGCAAGCACCAATCGACCTGGGATTCTTTGGTGCTGCCGCGCCTTGCGCCAAACTCCGCTTACGTGCTCAAGCGCGAGCTGACAGAGATTCCATTATTCGGTGCCTACGTGAAACGGGCAGGCATGATCCCGGTGGACCGGGAAGCCGGCGCACCGGCTATTCGCTCCATGCTGCAGCAGGCCAAGGCCGCCGTTGCCCAAGGCAAGATTATAGGCATCTATCCTCAGGGAACGCGCACGGCGCCGGGAACGAAGCTACCCTATCATCCGGGCGTCGCCGCGCTTTACACACACTTGAAACTACCGGTGGTCCCTGTCGCCCTGAACTCGGGCCTTTTCTGGGCGCGCCGCGCCTGGTTCCTGCGGCCCGGCACGATCACGCTGGAGGTTCTCGACGTCATTGAGCCTGGCCTCGATCGCAAGACCTTTCTGTTGGAGCTGGAACGCCGCATTGAAGAAGCCAGCGATCGCCTCGCCCGCGAGAGCGAACAATAAGGGAACATTTCTTGACCGACGACCCTTCGCCGCCTACTCTTTAGGCTAGGAGAGGCAGCCCAAAGCTGCCTGCTGACCATGACCAAACAGGTAAAGACGGACACGCGCGATCTGCCCCCCATCTCTCAGGACATCTGGGAGATGAAGTATCGATTGCGAGCCCTTTCCGGCGACGCGCTGGACGAGACACTTGACGATTCCTTCCGCCGCGTCGCCAAAGCCTTGGCGGCTGCCGAGGAAAAGCCGGACGACTGGGAGTCTCCCTTCTTCGAGGCCATGCGCGACCTGCGGTTCCTTCCTGCCGGACGCATTCTTGCAGGGGCTGGAAGCGACCGTGACGTCACGTTGTTCAACTGCTTCGTCATGGGGCAGATTCCCGACAGCATGGATGGCATTTTCAGCCAACTCCGGGAAGCGGCCCTAACGCTGCAAATGGGTGGTGGGATCGGCTACGATTTCTCGACCCTGCGCCCACGTGGCGCGGCTGTCATGGGCGTTGGCGCCGATGCGTCCGGCCCGCTCAGCTTCATGGATGTTTGGGATTCCATGTGCCGCACGATCATGAGCGCGGGTTATCGCCGGGGCGCGATGATGGGGACGCTGCGCTGCGATCACCCGGACATCGAAGATTTCATTGCCGCCAAACAGGATCCCGGCAGGTTGCGTATGTTCAACCTATCCGTCCTGGTGACGGATGCCTTCATGCAGGCCCTTCGCGAAGACAAAGATTGGGATCTGACCTTCAACGGCAAGGTGACACGCAGCCTGCGCGCGCGCGACCTCTGGGATAGGATGATGCGCGCGACCTATGACTATGCGGAACCCGGCGTGATATTCATCGACCGGATCAATCAGCAAAACAATCTCGCCTATGCCGAAGAGATTTTCGCGACGAATCCCTGTGGCGAGCAGCCTTTACCGCCCTACGGGGCCTGCCTGCTTGGGTCGGTGAATTTGGCGCGGATGATTGACAACCCCTTCAAGAAGACCGCGACGCTGAACATCGAGGCCTTGAAGAATACCATTGGAACCGCCGTGCGGATGCTTGACAACGCAATCGATGCGTCCCGCTTTCCGCTTCCGGCACAGCGCGACGAGGCCATGGCCAAACGGCGCATCGGCCTTGGCATAACCGGCCTGGCGGATGCCCTGATTTTCTGTGGCCAGCGCTATGGGAGTCGAGAGGCGGTTGCCACCGTCGAGCAATGGATGCGGGCATTCCGCGACGCCGCTTACGAGACCTCCATAGAACTCGCCAGGGAAAAGGGCGCGTTCCCGCTCTTCGAGAAGGAACCCTACCTGAACAGCCCGCAGGTCAAGGACTTACCCGAGACGCTCCGCCAAGCGATTGGCGAGCATGGTATCCGTAATGGTCTTGTTACCTCGGTCGCGCCGACAGGTACCATTTCCCTTCTTGCCGGCAATGTATCCTCAGGCCTGGAACCGGTGTACGCCTTCAGTTACCGCCGTAACATTCTGCTGCCGGACGGTAGCAGCCGCCAAGAAATCGTCGAAGATCATGCCATGCGCCGGTTCCGCAAGATGTTCGGTGACACGGCAGAAGTTCCCGAAAGCTTTGTCGACGCCCAACATCTGGAGCCCGGGGCTCATTTGGTCATGCAGGCAACGGTGCAGCGTTTCATTGATTCTTCGGTTTCCAAGACCATCAATCTGCCCGAGCAAATTTCATTCGATGGCTTCAAGGATGTGTACCTGCGCGCCTATGAAATGGGTTGCAAGGGATGCACGACCTACCGCCCCAACCCGACGACCGGCGCGGTACTGGAGCCCATGGCGGCGGTTGAGCAAGGTGACCCTGCGCCTGCCGCCGGGTCAATCGAGGCCGATGGCCAGGTCGTCTACATGTCCCAACCCCTGGACCGGCCGCAGGCCCTGCCGGGGCGCACCTACAAACTGCAGTGGCCCGAAAGCGATCACGCCATATACATAACACTCAACGATATCGTGCAGGATCAGCGTCGTCGGCCTTTCGAAATCTTCATCAATTCCAAGAACATGGAGCATTACGCCTGGACCGTTGCTTTGACCCGCATGATCAGCGCCGTTTTCCGGCGTGGCGGCGACGTGTCCTTCGTCGTGGAAGAGTTGAAGGCCGTGTTCGATCCGCGCGGCGGCGCCTGGGTGAAGGGCCGCTACCTACCGTCGCTATTGGCGGCCATTGGCGAGGTAATCGAGCGGCATATGCTGGATATCGGTTTTCTTGCTCGGCCCGAGACCTTGGTTGAGCCGCAGCAGGAAACAGCGCGCGAAGGCGCTAAGAGCGACCCTCCCTACTCCATTTCTTCGCACAGCAACCACCAACCCGGCCAACGTGGTCCGGCACAGTGTCCCCGCTGTGGCGCAGCGGCTGTTATCAAACAGGAAGGTTGCGATCTCTGTACGGCTTGCGGTCATTCGCGCTGCTTCTAAGCCGTGTCAGCGAAACTTGGTCGTTTCAACCAACTGCAAGAGCCTGTGCAGGCTTCGGTCATGCATGCCCAAAGCTTCCAGATGGCGGACGGTGTTGCGCAGATACTCCTGACATGCGCCTCGTTTGCCGGCACCTTGGCAAATCAAGGCGGCCGTTTCGCTGTCCGAAAGAGCGCCGGCATACTGCTTGTGATGTCGATCGACCACAAAACCAAGCGCCGTCACCGAACGGCCCCTGTCATCCTTCAGACCAAGCCAACGCGGGATATAGACCCCTGTCATCATCTCGCGCTCATAGAGATAAGCCATCACTTCGGCGCCTTCGGCGCGGGGGACACGGTAGGCCAGTCCCCAGCAGGACCCACCGCGATCAAGGCCTAGCACAAGTCCAGGCCGCTCCGGAGTACCGCGATAATTATAGGAATAAACGCAAAAACATCGGCGAAAGCCATGCAATCGGGTCGCACGCACTTCAAGATGCGGGAAGCCCGGGTCCCACATCAAGGAGCCATACCCGAAAACCCAATAGTCATCCCGAGGAATATCCATGGCCGGGCGTTTTAGGCCCTCTTGGGCCAAACGCCGTTCTAAAGTGGCAATTCGTTGGGATGCGGTTTCGGTCATGATTTTCGACATGATACTCAAAGAGATTGGGACGACAAGCGCCAGCCCAATGTTTACTATGGACTGATGGATTTTTCCCGACCAAAGAGAGTCCCCAAAAAGAGAGGATCCATGTCGCGTCGCCTGCTTGTTTCGCTCGTTCTTTTGGTTGTCGCGTCAAGCTCGTTATCCGGCCTTTGGTATTGGGGCACAGGGATCATGCTCTCCCGGATGAACGAATGGGCCGAAGCCCGAAGAGCGGAGGGAATTGCCGTTTCCTGGCAGAAGGCCGAGCGCGACGGCTTTCCTCTATCCATTGCGGGTCGAATAACCGCACCGGCGGTAGACCATCCCTTAGGGTGGCGTTGGTCCGGCGCGGCCTTGCGCCTGGAGACGACCTTGGCGCGGCTTGACCGCTATGCCCTGCAAGCGCTGGGCGAACAAACGCTATCCTGGCCGGGCCTAACCGAAAATCAGACGCCAGCCAGCCTAGTCGCCGCCGAAGCGCGCGGTGAAGCAAGTTTCGATTTCGACGGCCAAGCGGAATGGCTGGAAGTCACCTTGAAGGATTGGAGGGCGCGAGGGCCCTTCAAAGGCGAGGAAATCTCGGGCGACGGCGGCGATATCCGGCTGGAGCGGGCAAAGAGCGACCTGGGATATCCGGAGGGCGCTCTGGGCCGGACCGAGGTTCGGGTTCGCCGCCTCGTCCTGCCGCCCGAGTTCGAAGCCCCTTTGGGAAACGAGGTGGCTTTGCTCGACTTACAGGCGGTGTTGACAGGTAGCGCAGGCGACCTCAATGCGACCCCAAGGGAAATTCTCGCTGAATGGCGCGATACCGGCGGGACATTGGATGTCATGCATTTGGCGCTCGATTGGGGGCCCCTCAGCGTCAAGGGCGACGGCAGAGTGACGCTGGATGATGCGTTTCGTCCGCTTGGCGCTTTCTCGCTGAAAGTAAAGGGGCTCGGCAAGACGCTCGACCTCCTGGCGCGCAAGGGCCTCATAGAAGGAAGCGCTGCTTTTGCGTTGCAGGCCGGGAGCTTAGCGCTTGGAAAGGTAGATCCCGAAGACGGGCGGGCGGAAATTCAGCTCCCCTTGACGCTCCAAGACGGCTGGCTGTCTCTCGGCCCTCTGCCTATTCTGAAGCTCAAGCCGCTGCCGTTGCCATAGTAAACCCGACCGACTGATCTCAGTCCTCGGACTCCTCTGGCGTCTTACGCTCGCGCGTGTCGAAAGTGCCGGCCTGTCCCAACTCAACGACGCCGCGTCGAATTTCGCGCGTCCGGGTAAAAAGAGTTTCCAATACATCACCTTCACCCCAGCGGATCGCCCGTTGCAACGCTGTCAGGTCCTCGGTAAAGCGCTGAAGAATTTCAAGCACCGCTTCACGATTATTGAGGAAAATATCGCGCCACATTATCGGATCCGAGGCGGCAATACGGGTAAAATCGCGAAAACCACTGGCCGAGTAGCGAATGACTTCCTGGCGGGTTGCTTCCTCAAGGTCCTGGGCCGTTGCGACAATCGTGTAAGCGATCAAGTGAGGCAGATGCGAGGTGATGCCCAGCACCTTGTCGTGGTGCGCGGCATCCATGATCTGTACGGTGGAGCCGCAAGCCTCCCACAAGGCCTGAACCTTCTTTACCGCCGCGTCATCGGTGCCCGGCGGTGGCGTCAGAATGCAGTAGCGATCCTCGAAAAGCTCGCCAAAGGCCGCGGCGGGCCCGGAATGCTCCGTGCCGGCGATTGGGTGGCCGGGCACAAAATGCACGCCTTCGGGAACGAAGGGGCCGAGATCACGGATCACCGCATTCTTGACCGATCCCACATCCGTGACGATCGCACCTTTCTTGAAGGCGCCCGAAATCGCCTCTCCCAAGGCGGCATAACTACCGACTGGCGTAGAAAAGATGATCAGATCGCTGCCTCGCACCGCTTCGGCTGCATCGCCCGTGACGGTATCTGCAAGACCCAGCTTCTTGATTTGCTCGCGTGTTTCCTGACGGCGCGCAACACCGACGATCTCCCGCGCCAGGGACTTTTCGCGCAGGTTGATCGCCAGCGAGCCGCCGATCAATCCGACGCCCAGCAAGCAGACCCGCCCAAATAAAGGCGTCGCAGAGGTCATGTCAAAAACTCCGCGATTGCATCACGGGTAATTTCCATTTCTTCCCGCGAACCAACCGTGACACGCACGCACGCTGGCAAACCATAAGACGCCATGCCGCGCAGGAGCACACCACGATTCTTGAGCGCTTCAATCGCCTCGCCGGCTGTCTTGCCAGACGTTTCCGGAAACTCGACCAGAAGAAAGTTCCCCTGGCTGGGGTAAACGGTCAAACCCAAGGTCGAGAAGGCATCGGTCGCCCATGCGCGCACCTCGTTGTTGCTGCGTCGCGACTCCTCGACGAACGCCTGGTCTTCAAGCGCCGCGATCCCAGCCGCCTGCGCAGCCTGCGACACATTGAAGGGACCCCGCAAACGGTGCAATACATCAGCAACGGCAGGCGGGCAGTAGGCCCAGCCGAGCCGCAAAGCCGCCAAACCATAGATCTTCGAGAAGGTCCGGGTCATCACAACGTTCTCGTGCCGCTCGACCAAGCGCGCGCCGCTCTCGTAAGCCTCGGCATCAACGTACTCTGCATAGGCGGCATCGATAACCAACAGGCATTCCGACGGCAAGCCTGCATGCAAACGCTCAATCTCGGCGGATTCCAAATAGCTGCCGGTCGGATTGTTCGGATTGGCCAGGAAGAGGATACGGGTTCGCGGCGTCACTGCCTCCAATAGGGCGTCGACATCCGCGCGTAAGTTCTTTTCCGGCGCCTGCACCGGACGGGCGCCCGCGGTCCGTGCCGCAATATCGTACATCAAGAACCCATGACGGCTGTAAAGCACTTCGTCGCCCTCGCCCGCGTAAGCGCGCACCAGCAGCGCGATCAACTCATCGGAGCCCGCGCCACAAACGATTTGCGATTCATTGAGACCATGCACCTTTGCCAGGGTTCGGCGCAAAGCGACCGCGCCACCGTCCGGATAGCGATGCAATTCGTCGGCCAATCCAAGATAGGCCTCACGCGCCTTGGGGCTGCATCCCAAGGGATTTTCGTTCGATGCCAAGCGGACAATGCGATTCACGCCCGCCGCATTGGACTCTCCTCCAACATAGGCCTGTACTTCCAAAATTCCCGAACGTGGTGACGGCGCCATTACTTTTGCTTTCCTTTACCGGCAGGTTTCTTCTCAATTGCATTAGCCGTCAGCGGTACCGCCGCAGCCCCCAGGAACCAACACTGACCGATCCGGGAGTCCTCAAGTGCATTCAGGGCGTCAAATGCCTTATCCGCCTCAGTAACAAAACCCTCGACCTCTAGCAGGGACAGGGTGCTACCACCGCTTTCAAGATAGGAACGCAACGAAAGCACCTCGAGACCGGCCTTTTGCAACAAATCGCGAAGCCCGCTGCGCGATATCTGCTCATGGGTTTCAACAACCAGGAAGCTCGTATCCTCGCCACTGGCCTCTGGCTTAACACGTGAAATAGCAAGGGCTTCGACCTTGTCTTCGCCGCTGGCCATGCTGCCAAACGGCAGACGGGCGATGATCTTGGGCACGTCGCTTCCGCTGCGTGCCAAGGCTTGCCACCAGGAATCCTGCTCTTCGAGTTGAGGAAAGGGGAGAACGCCAATCACATGCGGACTTTCGGAAACGTGCTGAAGCACCTGCGCCGCCGAGCCACAGGGGATAAGCCCCGCCAGAGTTCCGTAATGGTCGCGGGTGATAGAGCGCAAAATGGGCCCGACATCACCACAAAAATAGGCCACGTCGAAGTGGCCCTGAATCAAGCTGCTCGAAGAAATGATCTCTCGCCAGATTCGAAGCATGCCGCGCAACGGGAAAGAGCCGCTGTGACGTTCGACGATACGGCGGAGCACCTGTGCCTCACGGCCAGGCCGCGTTACCGGCCCCTTACCCTTGTGCCCAGCAATCCGTTCCACGATTGAAGCACGCTCCATCAGCAGTTTCTGCAGACGTGCATCCACATCGTCGACCTGCTGCCGAAGGTCATCCAAGTTATCTTTTTCGTCCGCCATTCCTAGACTGCCTCTTGATCGCCAAGCCGCGAGGCGAATTGATAGTCTCTGATACAAGCAAAATCAAAGGGGCAATATGCGAAAAACCGCCGCTCCGCCCCCAGACTCGACTTTTCGACTAAGATCAGTAACTGACGAGCACCCGGTACACCAGAACAGATTCACCCTTTGGCGGGACCTGCAGGTTCCAAAGCAGGCGCGTCGCGGAAACGGCTTCATGAGCCTGGGTCTCTTTCAAAACGCGCGTGTTCGGCGGGTAATCGCCAACCAACTCGACCTGAACCGCTTCGTTCTTGGCATTCTTCACCGTGACGGTTTGTTCGGTTTCGAAGGAGCGGTTCGACACCTGCTTGTAGTCGTTCGTTACAGCTTCGGCCGTGATATCGAAGGCTGCCCCCAGCGTCAGGGTAGCCTCGCCGTTCTCGGCCAGATGATCCTGGCGGGATTCCCCCAACAGCAAGGCGCCGCCTTCAGGCGATTCTCCGTAGACACGCCAGACACCCGCAGGAAGTGGGCGACCAAGCCCCTCCGATCTTTCGTTTTTCAACAGCATATCAACTGAAGCGTTGACCGGCCCCAACTTATCTCCCTGCGTTGTTTGCGCGCGCAGCAAGTTCTCAATGCGATAACGCTTGGTGACGGCAACCGAGTTCGCCTCTAGGAAGACGACTTGCTTTACCGTTCCGGCCGGAAGGCTGACGCGCGATGGCAGCACGTAACGGTGATATTCGCCCGCAGTTTCCTGCTGCGGCATGGCGGCGCGCATGCCAGCACTCGCATCGCCTGACATCATCTCGAACTGTGCTTTGACAGGCATTGCCGGCTGCGGCCGCACACGGGAAATATCACCCGCCACCAGGCTCACATGGGCATGCTCATAGCTTTCATCGGTATCATTCCGGAGCGTTGCCTTGGCGACAATGGCAAGGTGTTCCTCGTTGTTGTCCAATTTGGCGACATAGTCGGCAGTCCATGAGAAACCCTGCGCAAGGTAACCAATCACCGCATCCCCTGCCCCGGCATTCTGTGTATCGAGCCGCACCTCCAAAAGGTCGTTGGCATCCAGGGCGTCCGGGACACCCGGCAAAAGCACCCTATCGGCCGCTACGATGCGGACTTCCTCACCTATGCGCACCAGCGCGCCACCATCAACCGACAGCAACTCTCCCTCGACAATTCGAATGTCGCTATCGTCCCCTTCGGCTGCGATCTCGACCCGTACGTTCTTGCCCACCGAAGCGCGCAGCAGGGCTGCGGGCGTCAAATTGGCCGGGCGGAAGCTTTGCTCCTGCACGTGAAAGCCCTTTCCTTCGACGAAAAGGCTTTCCGGGATCAGATTTTTACTGATTCCCTCGATCTCAAGGATTGTCTCGCCTTGTTGCAGCGTTACCGCACGCGCATCGGCGAAGAACGCTAGATTGCTGGTGTAGATCGTCACCGATAGATCTCTTTGGGACGATGGCAGCCGCAACGGCTCGGCCTGGCCTGATCCGACGCTAGCCAACAAAATTAGGGCGGCTGCAACGCAAGCTCGCGAATTGACCATGATCTGCACCCCTTACTTCATAGAAAGAAAATCCACTATGCGCAGACTCGATTGTAACCGAACCTAGGCTAAGAACATGGCAGGATAAAGATCAAGAAGAGGCGGCTGGACTGCGCGCGCGCATAGCCGCGGTAAGCGTACCGTCATCCAGATAGTCGAGCTGTCCGCCGACCGGAACGCCATGTGCAAGCCGCGACAGCCTGACATCGCAACCAGCCAGCCTTTCGGCCAGATAATGGGCCGTGGTTTGGCCATCGACCGTAGCGCCCAGGGCAAAGATCACCTCGACCACCTTTGTGTCGGAGGCACGCTCGACAAGGCTTGCAACACGGAGTTCCTCGGGTCCGCGGCCATCAAGCGCCGACAGGGTCCCGCCCAAGACATGGTAGCGCCCCTTGAAAGCGCCGCTACGTTCAAGCGCCCAGAGATCCGCTACTTCTTCCACGACACAGATGAGGCTGTCGTCTCGAACAGGATCGACACAAAGGCTGCAGGGGTCTTGGGAATCGAGGTTGCCGCAACGACCGCAGGACACAACCCGCTCCGCGGTCTGCTGCAACGCCGCGGCCAGTGGCACCAACAGCTGCTCGCGCCGCTCCAACAGCGCCAGCGCCGCCCGGCGCGCGGATCGAGGGCCTAGTCCCGGCAAGCGGGCCAAAAGCTGTATCAGCCTCTCGATTTCACCAGCGCTCACAGCGGTACGAAGCTCCTTCGCCTGAAGCTCAAAACGGTAATTTAAGGCCGGGAGGAAGCTGCATACCGCCGGTAATTTCCTGCATCTGTTCTTGCACGTAGGCTTCGACTTTCGCCTTCGCGTCGTTTGCTGCGGCGACGATCAGGTCCTCCAGAACTTCCACGTCATTCGGATCAACCAATGATGGCTCAATGGAGAGATTCCGTAACTCGCCCTTCCCATTCATCGTCACCTGCACCAACCCACCCCCAGCAACGCCCGTGACTTCCGCGGCCGCCAATTGCTCCTGCATCTCCGCCATCTTGGCCTGCATCTGCTGGGCCTGTTTCATCATCTGCCCAAGATTCTTCATTCCAGATCCTCCCCATCGCCCAGGAAAGCTTCCAGAGCTTCCGGGTCCACTTCCAAATCGTCATCCAACCCTAAATTCGACAGGGCCTCCTCGACAGCCTCCGTTTCGAGAGAGGCGCCCGTGATCGCGATCAACTTCGCGCCGGGGAACAATTCCTGGACGCTGCGCACCAGGGGCTCCGCCAGAACCTGACGACGTTCGGCCGCCTCCGCATCGGCGCGTTGCTCAGACAGAGTTGCCTCTCCGGCGGCGCCGGAGACCGTAACCACCCAGCGCATTTGCGTCCACTCGGTCAAAAAGCGGGATAGGCGTCCGGCCAAATCACGCGGCGCACGCTCACTTGGGCGAATTTCTATACGACCGGGCTCGAAGGCGACAAGATTTACCTCATTGACCAATAGAGCCGCTAATCGTGGCTCCTTCATCCGGCTACAAAGAGCTGCAACCGCCTCGAAATCCTTGGGAATTTCCGCCTGAGGCGCTGGCGCTGTAACAGGTTCGAGGGCATCTTCGCCTTGCGGCTCGCTTTCTGAACTGGTCTGCGGCGCCTCCTGCGGTTGCGGCAAGCTGGCGCCACCGCCACCGCTACTGACCAACCGGGCGCGGGGGGCATCGCTGCCACCCTCGGGCCCGCCTTTCGTGTTGCCTGGAGCACGGCCTGAAGTGTCGTTCTGGCCCACCAAGCGCTTTACCAGATCGCCCGGTGGCGGCAGGTCGCTGATATGGGCCAAGCGAATCAATACCATCTCGGCGGCGCTAAGCGGCGCCGGAGCGAACTGGGTTTCCTGCAATCCCTTCAGCAGTATCTGCCAAGCGCGCGACAGAACCGGCATCGAAAGCGCTTCAGCCATGGCCCGGCCCCGAACGCGCTCTGCCTCCGGCAATCCGGCTTCCGCCGCATTCTGCGGAATAAGCTTTGCCCGGGTCAGCCAGTGAGTCAGCTCAAGAAGGTCTTGCAAAACCACAGCAGGATCAGCGCCCTTGGCATGTAGGTCGCCCATCACCGCCAAAGCTTCTTGAATGCGGCCGCCCATGAGGTGATCCAGCAAATCGAATATCTGGGAGCGATCGGCTAACCCCAGCATCTCCCGCACCAGTTCGCTCTCCACCTTTCCGCCGCCCAGCGCGATGGCTTGATCGAGCAGCGATAGCCCATCTCGGACCGAGCCGTCAGCGGCGCGAGCGATCATGGCAATCGCCAAGTCATCGGCTGACACCTTCTCGCGCGCCAACAGGCCTTGGAAATGCGTGACCAGCTCCACTTGATCGACGCGGCGTAGATCAAAGCGTTGGCATCGCGAGAGAACGGTGACGGGAACCTTGCGAATTTCCGTCGTAGCAAAGACGAAAACCACGTGCTCAGGCGGCTCTTCAAGGGTCTTCAACAGCGCGTTGAACGCGCTGGTTGAGAGCATGTGCACCTCGTCGATGATATAGACCTTGTAACGCGCGGAAACCGGACGGTACCGCACACCGTCGAGCAGTTCGCGCATATCGTCGACGCCGGTGCGGCTGGCCGCATCCATCTCTATCACATCAACATCGCGGTCCTCGGCTATGGCCTTACAATGATCGCAAACGCCGCAGGGCGCCGCCGTGGCCTGCCCGCTACCGTCCTGACCGATGCAATTGAGGGCTTTGGCCAGAATCCGCGCGGTGGTGGTCTTGCCGACACCACGCACACCGGTCAATACGAAAGCATGCGCCAAACGCCCGCCGTTGATGGCGTTGGTCAAGGTGCGCACCAACGCCTCCTGGCCGATCAGCTCGGAGAAATTACTGGGCCGATACTTGCGTGCCAGGACTCGATAAGGCGCCTGGGGCGCGGTGTCGGTCCTGTCGGCGGTTTGATCGGTCATAGATGCTTGGGGCTGTTGCGGGAATTACGACCTCGCCGTCACGGTCTCATGACCGCAATGGGGTGGGAGGCTGGACAGACGACCCGAGCCGAACTCGTTACGGCTGCTTCCTTCCGGACCTGACCGGGTTGGCGAGGGACTCGTCCGCCGCCAGCCACCCAAGCCCACTATAGCCACAGAAAGGGCGCTTGGGGCAAGGGTAAAGCGGCGCAAAAATCCTATGTCATCAGTTCCCGTTGCCAGACTCTGAGGAAAGGGGCAGTTTAGCGTCATGGCACGGAGCAATTTCTATAGCGGCGGCGGGTTGGACCGCGCAGAACTTCTGCGCCGCGATCCGGCATGGATAACCCTGGCGATTCGGACCGGCCGGCTGCGGCTGGTACCGGTGTGGCGCAACCACAACCTTGTTTCAAATCCGGAAGCCCCTCGGCCTCTGTTTCTGGATAGTCTGGATCAGATGGAACGCTTGCTGGCGAGCGGTCATGAGCCTTTCCTCCTGGGACATCGCGAAGAAGTAACCTTCGCCGCGCTCGATCTCAGTCAGTACGACGATCCGAGCGATGTCACCGTCATTGAAGCCCTGGGTGAAGCCAACTTCGAGGATCTGCGGCGGGTCGGACCGCTGCTCGATCGTTGGGAGGGGTCGCTGCTGGCCTATGCGCGCGGCCTGTGCTGGTGGCACCAGCGGCATGGGTACTGCGGGGTTTGTGGCTCGCCCACACGATCAGAGAATGCCGGACACCAGCGGCGCTGCACCAATGAGGGGTGCAGCGCGCTGCATTTCCCGCGCACCGATCCCGCCGTCATCATGTTGGTGCACGACGGCGAGCGCTGCGTCCTGGGCCGCCAACAAGCTTGGCCGAGCGGCATGCACTCGACATTGGCTGGGTTCGTCGAGCCCGGCGAAAGCCTGGAGGAGGCCGTCGCCCGCGAGGTGTTCGAGGAAGTCGGCTTGGCGGTAAGCGATGTGGTCTACCACTCGTCCCAGCCCTGGCCTTTTCCCTCCTCCATCATGTTGGGATTTTTTGCCCGTACGAACGAACACACCCTGAAAATCGATCCCAACGAGTTGGAGAGCGCCGCTTGGTTTACACGGGATGAACTCTTGAACGCCCCGGAAGACGACACACTGCGTCTGCCAAGGCGGGATTCCATAGCCCGGCACCTAGTGACAAGCTGGCTGAACGACGACTTTTGAACCCACCAAGCGCCGTCGCCTACGCTGTTCAGAATCCCCCGATGCCGTTTTCCTGCCTGCGAAATGGGCTGGCCGGATAAACACCGAGAATCTTCACTTCTCGGGAGAAGAAGCTGAGTTCTTCCAGGGCCAGCCTCACCGAGCGATTATCAGGGTGACCTTCGATATCGGCATAAAACTGCGCGACATTGAAGGACCCATCCAGGATGTAGCTCTCCAACTTGGTCAGGTTGACGCCGTTGGTCGCAAAGCCGCCCAACGCCTTGTAAAGCGCCGCCGGAACCGAACGCACGCGGAAGACGAAACTCGTTACGACCGGACCCGTCTCGGGCTCGGGATGGATTGGATCGCGGGCCATGATTATGAAGCGCGTTGTATTGTGCGCCTCGTCCTCGATGTTGCTGGCCAGCGATTTCAGGCCGTAAATCTCGCCCGCCAGCTTGGATGCGATGGCGGCCTCGTTGGGAGACTTCTTCTCCGCGAGTTCGGCAGCGGAACCGGCGGTGTCGGCATGAACGATCGCCTTCCAGCCTCGCTCCTTGATCATACGCCGGCACTGCGACAGGGCATGAACATGGCTACGTACGATTTTCACATCCTCCAGCGTCACACCCTCCGGCGCCAGGAGTTGATGTTCGACCTTATGGAAATGTTCGCCGATGATATGCAGGCCTGAGCTTGGCAACAGATGATGGATGTCGGCCACACGCCCGGCACTGGAGTTGTCGATTGGGATCATAGCGAATTGGGCGTTGTCCGAGACCACCGCGCCAAAGGTATCCTCGAAAGACGAGCAAGGCAGTGTTTCGTAGGCCGGGAAAACCGTCCGGCAGGCCATGTCGGAGTAAGCACCCGGGACGCCTTGAAAGGCTATTTTTTTCTGCGCCATCTGCTGGTCTCGCAATTTGCTGATGATAAAGGTCTGGTCACGCCTAAAAGCCCTGATTCCCGCGCTTCAAGTGCGGGCCGAAAGCATCTGCCGGGCGCGCTCCAGGTCGGCCGGAGTATCGACACCCAGTGGTATGGTGTCAACGCAGGCGACGCCAAGCCGCATGCCAGCTTCCAGGGCCCGTAATTGCTCCAGCTTCTCGCGCTTTTCAAGTGGTGATGGCGGCAAAGACACAAAACGATCCAAGGCCTGGCGCCGGTAAGCGTAGATACCGATGTGGTGATAGAGCGGAAGAGCGGTATTGCCTTGGTCCCAAGGTATCGGCGCTCGACTGAAATAGAGCGCCTTCGCCTGACGCCCTGGACCTTCGAAAAGACAGGCGATCTTGACCACGTTCGGGTTGGTGCGCTCGGCTTCTTCTTTGATTTCCGCGCAAAGGGTCGCGATATCCACGCTGGTATCGCTCAGCGGGACCAGGACAGTGCGTAATGCCGCCGAATCCAAAGTCGGAAGGTCGCCTTGGAGATTGACCACGACATTGTGCCTGCGCTCGGGGTCGCAACGTTCCAGGGCCTGATGGATTCGGTCGGACCCGCTGGGCAAATCCGGATCCGTCATAATTGCACGGCCGCCCGCCGCTTCCACCGCCTCCAGGATTTCCCGATCGCCTGCCGCCACGACAACCGGTCCGACATCCGCCTCTTGAGCGCGCCGCAAAACCTGCACGATCATTGGCACCCCTGCAATCTGGGCAAGCGGCTTGCCGGGCAGGCGGCTTGCCGCCATGCGGGCTGGAATTACAACGATCGGGTTTTGGGCCTCGGCCATGAAATCCTCGTCTTTCGGGTTGAAGCGCCACCTTCTATGCTGGCGCTGCGACTCTCTGCCGCGTAAAAAGCCTTCGAACCGAACGCAAACTGTATCTGGCTTTACCGCGTGCGAAAGGTTAATGAGGGAGGCGGAAAGCGAAAAGTGCTTTTCGCTGTCCATGCTGTTGATTGCCGGGCGCGCGCGCACTAAAGTCCCGCGCCAACCATACTTGTACATCCAGGGGAAGCGTGATGTCCCTCGAACTGAATAAAATTGCTGCAGCCGTTTTAACGGGAGGCGTAATCGCCATGGCGTCGGGCTTCGCCGCCCATCTCCTCGTGCCTGAGCACGAACTGGAGGAAAGCGTCTACCACGTTGCCGGTTTGGAATCAGCAACCGATGCAACGGTGGATGAGGGTCCGACCGTCGATCCGGTCCTGGCTCTGCTCGCCGACGCCAATGTCGAAGACGGCCAGGGTGTCGCCAAGAAATGCACCGCATGTCATACCTTTGAGGAAGGGGGCGCAAACAAGGTCGGCCCCAATCTCTATGGCATCGTGGGAGCCAAGGTCGGACACAGGGACGACTTTTCTTATTCCGATGGACTGCTCGGCTCCGCGAGCGAAACCTGGACTTATGAGGCCCTTAGCGCTTTCCTGGCCAATCCGAAGGATTACGCCCCCGGCACCAAAATGAGCTTTGCCGGAATCAGCAAGCCGGCCGACCGAGCAGCTCTCATCGCCTATCTGCGCAGCTTGAGCGCGTCGCCCCTGCCGTTGCCGAGCCCGGAGGAAAGCAATGCCTCCGCCGCGCCGGCCGAGGGTGCCGCCAGCACTGTAGCCGAGGCCGCGAGTGATGCCGCCAGTGCCGTCGCAGAGGCTGCGGGTAGCGCGGTAGGCGCTGTCACGGATGCCGCCGAGGCCGTGGCGGGTGCGGCGGCCGTGACTGCCCTGATGATCACCGGTGATGCCGAGAACGGGCAGAAGGTCGCGCGCAAGTGCGCCGCTTGTCATTCATTTGACGAGGGCGGACCCAACAAGGTCGGGCCGAATCTTTACGGCGTGGTCGGCGCGGACATCGCGAACCACGAGGGCTATCGCTACTCTGACGCGCTGGCCGCCAAGGAAGGTGCTTGGGATTTCGGCAGTCTCGATAGCTACCTCAAGAGCCCCAAGGAATTTGCACCCGGCACAAAGATGACATTCGCCGGGATCAGCAATGACCAGGACCGCGCCGATTTGATCCTTTATCTGCGGTCTCTGTCGGCCTCTCCGGCCCCCTTGCCGGAGAAGGATTCCTAATAGAGGACACCCGCCTCGGACCTGTCTCAAGGACTATGGCTCGAGGAGTCACGTGCCGTTGAAGAATGAGGAAATTGGGGCCGAATCGAATCGGCCCCAATTTTTTTGCCGCCCCCCGCAAGCCTTGCTTGCACTTGGTTCGCCCGAGGCCTTGTGGGAATATGCCGTTCCGCTACCGTCCCCTATCATCCAGGAGTTTGCGCGTGCCCCAGGTCTTTCAGGATACAGACTTCTTGAACCGCTGTTTGAGTATCGCCGCCGAAGCCGCCGACGCGGCAGCAGCGGTGACGCGTGGGTACTTCCGGCGGGAAATCGATGTGATCAGCAAGAACGACGAGTCGCCGGTCACCCGCGCGGACCGGGAAGCTGAGTTGGCGGCGCGTGCGGTCTTCGAAAAACACTTCCCAAAGCACGGAATCATCGGCGAGGAGCAAGGCGTCAGCCGCGGCGATGCGGAGTTTATTTGGGTGATCGACCCGATTGACGGCACCAAGCAGTTTGTCACCGGCAATATTGGTTACGGGTCGCTGTTTGCGCTCACCTGGAATGGCGAGCCTTTGCTGGGATTGATCGACATGCCCATGAAGCATGAGCGATGGGCAGCGGCGCGCGGGCTGGGAACACTTTTTACCGATTACAGAGGCACGCACAAAAGTCATGTTCGTGCCTGCCCTACCCTCTCCGACGCCATGCTGACGGCAACTGCGCCGGAGATGTTCAAGGGACCGAAAATTCCGGCCTTCCAACGTCTCAGCGAGGCGGTTCGCTTCACCACCTGGGGCAACGATTGTTACGGTTTCGGATTGCTTGCCAGCGGTTTCGTGGACCTTGTGGTGGAATCGAGCCTGGGCGTGTACGACTACATGGCCTTGGTTCCGGTGATCGAGGAGGCCGGTGGTATCATGACCGACTGGCAAGGCGCGCCTTTGACCCTGCAATCGGACGGCAGCGTGATTGCAGCGGGAGACCGCAGGTGCCTGGAGGCAACTCTTTCCCTCCTTGCCGAGTCGCTTTAGGCTGCATTTGGTTCAGGCAGGGCCTTGACCTGTCGCAAAAAGGCCATCACATCGTTGGCTGGCCGGTGTCCGACCAGAACCTCATCGAGGTTCAACGAGAAACCCTAACGGGAGGCAAAGTCGCTGGAGATGTCGCCAACGCGCAGGTTCCTGTTTCCAGTCCTGGCAATCGCAGCAGCCCTGTTGTGGCCCTCGAGCGATGTCACCGCGCAGCAATCCGAATCAGGTCCGGCCGTTCACAAATCGAATGCCATCGCGATGCATGGCGAACCCAAGTACGGGCCCGACTTCAAGCACTTCGATTACGTGAATCCGGAAGCACCCAAAGGCGGCAGCTTGCGGCTCGCGGATGTTGGCGCTTTCGACTCCTTCAACAACTTCATTATCAAGGGCGAGGCGGCGGCCGGCATCGGGGGAATCTATGATTCTCTGATGGAATCCAGCGCCGACGAGGCCTTTACGGAGTACTGCCTGCTTTGTGAGAGCGTCGAGTGGCCGGATGATCGCTCGTGGGTGGCCTTCACGCTGCGTGACGATGCCTACTGGCATGACGGCAAGCCGATCACCGTCGAGGACGTTATCTTCTCTCTCGATCTCTTGCGGACCCAGGGCCATCCCTTCTACCGCTTCTACTATGGGAGCGTGGCCTCGACGGAAATTACCGGGCCGCGAACGGTTCGCTTCACCTTCAGCGAGACCGGAAACCGGGAGTTGCCGCTCATCATCGGGCAACTATCCATCTTGCCGAAGCATTACTGGGAGGCCCGGGATTTTTCGACGACGACCCTGGAACCTCCCCTGGGCAGCGGTCCTTACAAAGTCGAAAGTTTCGAGCCTGGGCGATTCGTCACCTACAAACGGGTCGAGAACTATTGGGCGCGCGATCTGCCGGTACAAAAGGGCCGTAACAACTGGGACGAAATTCGCTACGACTATTACCGCGACGACACCATCGTGCGCGAAGCGCTCAAGGGCGGCGACATCGATCTGCGCGTCGAGAATCAAGCCAAGGCGTGGGCCGTCGATTACGATGTTCAAGCGGTGCGAGACGGCAAGGTGATTCTAGCGGAAATTCCAAACGAACGGCCGACCGGCATGCAGTCGTTTGCCATGAACACCCGCCGCGCGCCTTTCGACAATCGTCTCGTTCGACGGGCTTTGGCCTTTGCGTTCGACTTCGAATGGACGAACCGTAACCTGTTTTTCAGCCAGTACACCCGCACAGAAAGCTATTTTTCCAATTCGGAACTGGCATCGCGCGGATTGCCGACAGGCGCGGAACTGGAAATCCTGGAATCCTATCGCGACAGCTTGCCGCCGGAAGTCTTCACCGAGACCTATAGCGTTCCTTCGACCGACGGCAGTGGATGGCCGCGCGACAACCTCCGGCAAGCCTTCGCTTTACTCGAGGAAGCCGGGTGGATTGTTCGTGACATGAAGATGGTGAATGCAGAGACCGGCGAGCAGATGGGCTTCGAGATTTTGCTATCCTCGCCGGCCTTCGAGCGCATCGTCCTTCCCTACATTCGGAACCTACGGCGCCTCGGCATCGACGCACGGGTCCGGCTTGTCGATTCCTCGCAGTACGTCAACCGCATCCGCAGCTTTGAGTTCGACATGATTGTCGGAAGTTGGGGTCAATCGGATTCCCCCGGCAACGAGCAGCGCAATTTCTGGGGTTGCCAGGCTGCCGAGTCACCGGGCAGCCGCAATCTGACCGGTGTTTGCGACCCGGTCGTCGATAGCCTGATCGAGCAACTGATCGCCGCGCCGGACCGCGAAAGCCTCGTGGCCACGACGCGCGCGTTGGATCGTGTCCTTCTATGGGGTCATTACGTGGTCCCAAATTGGCACATCCGCATCGACCGCATCGCCTATTGGGATATCTTCGGACAACCCGAGATCGTACCTAAGAATGGCGCGCAGATAGATTCCTGGTGGATCGACAGAGCCAAAGCGGACAAGCTCAGCCGACGCCGTCAGACCGCCGACAGCAACAGCAAAGCGACGGAGTAAGGTAAGACCCATGCTGGCCTATATCATCCGCCGTCTCTTCCTGATCATCCCGACGCTCTTCGGAATCATGGTGATCAACTTCGCCGTCATCCAGGCAGCCCCCGGCGGCCCGGTCGAACAGCTGATTTCCCAGATTACCGGCGAGGGCACCGCCATCGTCGAGCGCGTATCTCGGGGCGGCGGCGGAGAGGTTGCCGGCGGCGGCGGCAGCAGCAGCACGACAGCCGCTGGGCAGCAGGGCACCTATCGCGGCGCGCAAGGTCTCGACCCGGCCTTTATCGCCGAGTTGGAGCGCATGTTCGGCTTCGACAAACCGCCGCTAGAGCGTTTCTTCCTGATGATGCGGAACTATATCGTTTTCGATTTTGGCAAGAGTTTCTTCCGCGACCGGGATGTCGTCGAACTCGTCATAGACAAGCTACCGGTCTCTATTTCTCTCGGGCTCTGGTCGACCATCCTGATCTATCTGGTTTCCATTCCGCTTGGAATTTCCAAAGCGGTCCGCGATGGCAGCCGCTTCGATATCTGGACCAGCGGTGTGGTCATCGTTGGCTATGCGATACCGTCTTTCCTCTTCGCGATCCTGCTGATCGTGGTGTTCGCCGGCGGCAGTTATCTCGATTGGTTCCCGCTGCGCGGTTTGACGTCAGACAACTTCGACCAACTCTCGTGGCCGCAAAAGATCACGGACTATTTCTGGCATCTCGCACTGCCGATAACGGCCATGGTGGTCGGCGGCTTCGCCGGATTGACGATGCTTACCAAGAATTCGTTCCTCGATCAGATCGGACAGCAGTATGTGATTACCGCCCGGGCCAAGGGGCTGACGGAAAGACGCGTGCTTTACGGCCATGTCTTCCGTAACGCCATGTTGATCGTCATTGCCGGTTTTCCCGGCGCATTCATATCGGTGATCTTCACGGGCGCCCTACTGATCGAGGTTATTTTCTCGCTCGACGGCCTAGGTCTCTTGGGCTTTGAAGCCGCATTCCAGCGCGACTATCCGGTCATGTTCGGCACGTTGTTTTTCTTCTCCCTATTGGGGTTGCTGCTCAACTTGGTGGGCGACCTGATGTACACCATCATCGATCCAAGAATCGACTTCGAAAGCCGGGAGGTCTGAACATCATGACCCGCCCGAACACCGTAAAGCAGGATCGTTTTCTTGGCGTGGTCATCTCACCGATTACGCGACGGCGGCTGCACAATTTCCGCGCGAACGGCCGAGGATTCTGGTCGCTTTGGATTTTCCTGGCGCTGTTCTTCATCTCCCTTTTTGCGGAAGTCGTGGCAAACGATGAACCGATCCTCGTCTACTACGACGGCGGCATTTATCTGCCGGTGCTCAAGGATTATCCGGAGACGACCTTCGGCGGCGAGTTCCTCACCCGGACCGACTACGGCGACCCTTATGTGCGCGCGTTGATCTCGGACAAGGGTTTCATGATCGAGCCGATCATTCCCTATGACCACCGCACCGTCGCGTGGGATCTGCCGACGCCCGCACCCTCGGCCCCTGACGGAGAACACTGGCTAGGCACGGATGATCAAGCCCGCGACGTTGTCGCGAGGCTGATTCACGGCTTTCGCATTTCCGTTATCTTCGGTCTGGCCCTGACGCTGATCTCGTCGGTCGTCGGCGTAGCCGCGGGTGCCGTACAGGGGTACTTCGGCGGTTGGACAGATCTGATCTTCCAGCGGTTCATTGAAATCTGGTCCGGTCTGCCGATTCTTTACCTGCTGATCATCCTGGCCAGTTTGATCGAGCCCAACTTCTGGCTCCTGCTGGGACTGATGCTGCTGTTCTCCTGGATGGGTCTCGTTGGTGTCGTGCGCGCGGAGTTTCTGAAGGTCCGCAATCTGGATTATGTGCGCGCGGCGCGCGCGCTTGGCGTGACCGATCGGGTGATTATGTTCCGGCACGTCCTGCCGAATGCCATGGTTGCAACGCTTACCTTCATGCCCTTTATCCTTTCAGGCTCGATCACGACGTTGACGGCACTCGATTTTCTGGGGATCGGCTTGCCGCCGGGGTCGGCCTCACTGGGCGAACTTCTGGCGCAGGGAAAGGCCAATCTCCAGGCGCCGTGGTTGGGCCTGACCGGTTTCTTCACCATCGCCATCATGCTGAGCTTGCTGGTTTTCATCGGCGAGGCCGTGCGTGACGCCTTCGACCCGCGCAAGCTGTTCGCCGGGGAGCCGCCGCCGCCCGAGACCGCAACCAGCGCCACCATCGAGGAACCCGCCTGATGAGCGAGAAAAGTCCCCTTCTTGAGATCAGGAACCTCTCGGTCGATTTTCGGCTGCCGGGGCGCACCGTGCAAGCTGTCCGGCGCCTTAGCTACAGCCTGGACAAGGGCGAGACCGTTGCGCTGGTCGGCGAAAGCGGGTCGGGTAAATCCGTATCCGCGCTCTCTATCTTGCAACTGCTGCCCTACCCTGTCGCCAGCCACCCGACAGGAAGTTCAATCCTGTTCCAGGGTGAGGAACTGGTTGGCGCCTCTACGAAGTCGTTACGCTCGGTTCGGGGCAACAAGATCTCCATGATCTTTCAGGAGCCGATGACCTCGCTAAACCCGTTGCATAGCGTCGAGAAGCAGATCGGCGAAACGCTGTTGCTGCACAAGGGTCTGGGTCGCGAAGCCGCGCGCAAACGCACCCTGGAGCTTCTCAAGCTTGTGGGGATTCCAGATCCGGCGCGCCGCCTGGCGGCCTACCCGCACGAACTTTCCGGCGGGCAACGCCAGCGCGTGATGATCGCCATGGCGCTTGCCAACGAGCCCGACTTGCTGATCGCCGACGAACCGACCACGGCGTTGGACGTCACCATCCAGGCTCAGATACTCAAGCTGCTGAAGGAACTGCAGCAGGAGATGGGTATGGCCATGCTGCTGATCACCCATGATCTCAACATCGTCCGCAAGGTGGCCGATCGTGTCCTCGTCATGACCGATGGAGAGGCCGTGGAACAGGGCCCGGCCCAGGAAATCTTCGAGAACCCGCACCATCCCTATACGCAACGGCTGTTGGCGGCGGAGCCGAAAGGCACGCCCCTTGAGACCTCCCGGGAAGCAAAGCTCCTTCTGGAAGCCGAAGATATCAAGGTTCACTTCCCCATCCGCAAAGGGCTGTTGAAGCGCGCGGTAGACCACGTGAAGGCGGTCGACGGCATAACCCTCGCCCTGCGCCAGGGGCAAACGCTTGGTATCGTGGGCGAAAGCGGCTCGGGGAAGACAACGCTTGGGATGGCGGTGTTGCGCTTGATCTCCAGCAAGGGCGGCATACGTTTTGAAGGACGGGACTTGCAGCCGCTCTCAAGCGGCGATCTCCGCCCGTTGCGCAGCCAGATGCAGGTCGTTTTCCAGGACCCTTATGGTTCCCTATCCCCGCGCCTGTCGATTGCCCAGATCATTGGCGAAGGCTTGCAGGTGCATGCCGCCAATATGTCCCACAGCGAGCGCGACTCTCTGATCGTCGAGGCGCTTGAGGAGGTTGGTCTCGATCCCGAAAGCCGCCATCGCTACCCCCACGAGTTTTCCGGCGGCCAGCGCCAGCGCGTGGCCATTGCCCGCGCCATCGTTCTGAAACCGCGCCTCATCGTTTTGGACGAACCCACCTCGGCACTCGATATGTCGGTGCAAGCCCAGATCGTGGACCTGCTCCGCGACCTGCAGGATCGCCACGGTCTGGCATACCTGTTCATCAGCCATGATCTTCGGGTTGTGCGCGCCTTGGCGCATGACGTCATGGTGATGAAGGACGGCATCGTCGTGGAGCAAGGACCGTCCGCCTCAATCTTCGACGCGCCGCAAGAGGCTTATACCAAAGCCCTTATGCGCGCCGCCTTCGAGTTGGAGGCAACCGAAGACGGCGTCGTTCGAACTTAGTCCCACCAAAAGACGAAGGATTATTGCTGCACCATGGCGTTACTCTTCAAGACCGATATTGACCGGGGGACGGCCTGGGCACAGGCCTTCGCCAAGCACGCGCCCGAGCTTGAACTGCGCCAATGGCCTGAGATCGGGAATCCCGATGATATCGAATATGTGCTGGTTTGGGCGCCACCGGAGGGTGTGCTCAGCCGCCTGCCCAACCTCAAGGCGATTTTTTCTGTCGGCGCTGGGATCGACCACCTGATGGCGGCAGGTGAATTGCCCGAGGGCATCCCCATTGTTCGCATGGTCGAACCGGGATTGACGGCCGGGATGACCGAGTTCGTCGTCATGGCGAGCTTGATGTTGCACCGCTTCATGCTGGAGTACCGATCGCAGCAAACGGCCCACCATTGGGAGGAAATAAACCAGATTCCCACCGCGCAGCGCCGGGTCGGAATTTTGGGCCTGGGTACCCTGGGTCAGGAATCGGCGCGCGTTCTATCGACTTTTGGCTTCCCGGTCGCCGGGTGGAGCCGCACCCGGAAGGAGATTTCCGGCGTCGACTCCTTCGCCGGAGAGACAGAGTTGAAGGCCTTTTTGAGCCGTAGCGACCTGCTTGTTTGCCTGTTGCCCCTGACGCCGGAGACCGAAAGCATTCTGAATCGCGAAACCCTGGCCCAGCTTCCAACGGGTGCGCTGTTGGTGTCTGTCGGACGTGGGCGGCAGGTCGATGAAGATGCGCTGCTGGAGGCCCTGGACAGCGGCCAGATCGGCGGCGCTGTGCTCGATGTTTTCAGGCAGGAGCCGCTGCCGGCCGAAAGTCCCTTTTGGGATCATCCGAAGGTCATTCTAACCCCGCATGTTGCCTCCATGACAAACCCGGAAACCGCCGTACTGGCGGTGCTCGACAATATCGCACGCATCAAGAAAGGCGATGCGCCAAGTCACACCGTCGACCTAAAGCGGGGATACTAAACCCGATTGATGGTGTCGGTGGGAAGCCCTCTAGCGAACCGTAACGACGGTACACTTCGAAAGCGACGCTACCTTGTGCGAAACACTGCCGAGCAAGGCACTTTCGATATCACCGAGGCCACGGCTTCCCAACACGATGGTATCGATGTCATGGCGATCGGCGTACTTGACGATGGTGCGCGCGGGCGGGCCTTCCTTAACCACC
This sequence comes from Limibacillus halophilus, assembly GCF_014191775.1. Lineage (NCBI taxonomy): Bacteria > Pseudomonadati > Pseudomonadota > Alphaproteobacteria > Rhodospirillales > Rhodovibrionaceae > Limibacillus > Limibacillus halophilus. Next base: position 193,662 of record NZ_JACHXA010000006.1, read on the forward strand.
GTCTTTATGTTGGAAACGCCGTCATGGTCGGCTGCCTCCAACGCGCCCTCGATTACCTGTTCGGTATAGTCGTCAAGCACGTACTGAGGCTCACCGGAGAGATGTTCCATCTCCATATAGCGGCGAATCTCGGTGCTGAGCTTGATCTGCTTGGTGACCGCCAAGATCGTTAGCTTCGCATTAAACTGCGCCGCCAGCTCGGCTGCGGCCTTAGCCGCTCTCAGGGAATGGTCGGACCCATCTACCGCGCACAGGATATTCTTGAACATTTGCCACCCCCAAAAGGCTTCAAGCAGTCAAAGAGAGTAACAGTCTCTTCTGCCTTGGCAAGACCACCAGACCGACCCATTCTTTCCAAAGAATGCTGTATAGGGGCCGATCTAAGGTCTTTCTACGCGCTGACCAGCTTTTCAATGCACCTCGCCGCCGCGCGCAACCCCATCGCCTCTGCGCCTTGAGGACGGCCCGGTCGCGCTCGACTGTTCCAGGCCATCAAATCGACATGTGCCCAGGGAATTCCCTCCTCCACGAAGCACTCCAGGAACAGGCCGGCAATGATGGCGCCCGCATAGGGTTCGCTTGAGATGTTGTTCAGATCAGCGACCTTGCCGTCGAGCTGCGACCGGTAAGCGCGATGCAACGGCAAGCGCCACAAGGGGTCGTCTTCCGCTTCGGATGCCTCCAGAATCGCGGTGGCAAGTTTGTCGTCGTTGCTGAACAACGCAGGCAATTCCGGACCCAATGCGACACGGGCGGCACCGGTCAAGGTTGCGAAATCAAAAATCGCATCGGGTTTATCCCGGCAAGCCTCCGCCAGGGCATCGGCCAACACGATCCGCCCCTCCGCATCGGTATTGCCGACCTCAATCGTCAGGCCCTTGCGCGTTCCGATCACATCAAGCGGCCTGTAGGAGGTGCCGGAAACCGAATTCTCGACCGCGGGTATCAGCACGCGCAAACGCAAAGGCAAGCCTTGCGCCATGATGAAACTGGCAAGGCCCAGGGCATGGGCAGCCCCACCCATGTCCTTCTTCATCAACAGCATGCCGCTGGAAGGCTTCAGATCAAGTCCACCGCTGTCGAAACAAACCCCCTTGCCAACCAGTGTGATAAGCGGACCGGTGCTGCCCCAGGTAAGATCGATCAAGCGCGGGGCCCGCGCACTGCCCTTGCCCACCGCGTGGATGGCCGGATAGCCTCTAGCCAGCAAATCCTCACCCTCGATAACGGCGACGGTGGCCTCGTGTTTCACCGCAAGGTCCTGCGCTGCCGCTGCAAGTTCTGCGGGGCCCATGTCATTGGCCGGCGTGTTGATCAGATCCCGGGTCAGGAAGATGCCTTCCAACAACGCCTCGACCCTTGCGCGCCTGGCATTGGTCGGCCAGACCAACTGCGCAGGCTTGGCCTCGTCTTTGGGTTTGCCTGAGCGATAACGATCGAACCGATAGGAAGCCAAGCCCCAACCCAGGCTGGCGCGGTCGGCTTCAGCTTCATCCATATTCCCCTGCAGACGATAAAGTCCGGCCGGAAGCTTGGCCGCAAGAGCTGCGTAGCTCCATAAGAGATCGTTCAAATTCTGGCCGTAGACCACACAAGCTACCGTTCCCCGCTCGTCGGGGACGAGAGCCAGTTGCCCGGCGGCGGCATCAAACCCCGTTGCCTGCAACCAAGTTCGCACGCCCGGAGGTTGGGTCCCCAGCCATTCGTCAAACTGCGCCTTGTAAAGGCAAAAGACAGGAACCGCCTCGGCTCCGCCATCTGCGCTCAGATTGCCAACCATATATCGCTCCAGGAACTCGGATTATAAAATGCCTTGATTGCAGCCCGAAGGGGCGCTCACATTTTGTCAGGTTCCCCGTGCAAGGCAATCGCAATAAGACGGAACGAGGACTATGGCGAACTGGTGCTTGATAATTGGCAATAGAAACTACTCTTCTTGGTCACTACGCGCCTGGCTGGCGCTGGAGGCGACCGGTGTCGACTTCGAGGAAGTCGTGATTCCCCTGGATCGCCCGGATACCGCCGAGAAGCTGCGGCAATGGTCGCCATCTCTTCGCGTGCCGGTTTTACAGCATGGCGACCTGACAATCTGGGATTCGCTGGCGATCAGTGAATACCTGGCGGACACCTTTCCGGCGGCCAAGCTTTGGCCGCAGGACGCCGAAGCCCGCGCTATTGCCCGCTGCCTTGCTGCGGAAATGCACAGCGGCTTTGCCGACTTGCGGGAGGAACTGCCGATGGATATGCGGGCACGCAGAGAGCGCCCCGCCATGCGAGCGGCGACCAAACGGGATATCGCGCGAATTGTGGAGCTGTGGGAAGGCGCACGCGCCCAATACGCGTCCCGAGGGCCTTTCCTGATGGGAGAATTCAGTATCGCAGATGCCTTTCATGCACCACTTGTAAGCCGTTTTCTGACCTACGACATAGACCTGCCGAAAGCCAGCGAAGCCTACTGCGATACAATCACAGACTATCCGCCCTTTGCCGAGTGGTATCGTTTGGCCAAGCAAGAGAAATGGGTCATCGCCGAGCCTTGAGAACAGCGCCCTGCCGCACGCGCTGTTAGCCCGCAGGCTTTTCCTTTGGAATCACGCCTGCCGGTTTGGGTTCGCCGTCTTGCGATCCGCTTTCTTGCGGCGGCAGTACTTTCGGCAGGTTTTCCATCAGCGCATCGTCGAGAACGCCAATTTCGCGATAGTAACGTTCGGCCCCTGCATGCAAAGGAACCGACAACCCGGCAAGCGCCGTTTCGATCCGAATCAGAGCACCTTTCGGGTGCCCGCCGCCTAGCAGCCTTTTGGTGTTCTCATGCCAGAGCGCTTTCGTGAGTTGATAAACTAGATCGTCGCTTACGTCTGAACTGACCAGCCACTGGGCGCCGACACTGATGGTTTCCACCGCGCCGACATTGGGATAGGTTCCCGGCGAAATGAAATCCTGTGAAAAGAAGGGATAGGCCTTTAACAGTTTTTCAGCAGGTTCGCCGGTAATCGGCACCAATCCGATTCTAGAGGTCGCCGCAAGCTGCGTCACCGCTTCGGCGGGCGTGCCGGCAACCAGGAAGAAACCGTCGATTTCGCCCAGGGCAAGACGATCCGCTGCAACCCCCGGCGGCAGAGCCAGGGCCTCCATGTCGCTTTCCTTCAAACCGTAGGCCTCCAACACCAGCAAGGTGTCAACTCTGGTTCCCGAACCTTCCCGGTCCAGGGATATCCGTTTACCTTTTAGCTGGCTCGGCGTGAAGACGGCCGCGCTTTCGCTGACCACAAGATGTAGGGACTCCGGATAAAGGTTGGCGATTGCCCGCAGCTTGTCGGCCGGACCTGACTCGGCGAACTCCTGCTGGGCGTTGTAGGCCCAATAGGCGACATCTGATTGCGAGAATCCCGACTCGATCTCGCCTTTTTGAATCGCCTTGACGTTAGCGACAGAGCCGTTCGTCGACTGCGCCACGGCAATCAAACCGCTGACGCCGCAGCTTCCGCCCTCGCCACAAGTGCGGCTGCCCGGAGGGTTGGACATGGCCGCGGCGATAAGACCACCGATAGGGAAGTAAGTACCGCTAGTCGAACCCGTGCCAATCCTGAAGAATTCAATATCCTGGGCCTTGCCCGAAGAAACCGCGCCTATGATAAGCAATAGCGACAGAGAAAGCGCGCGCGTGGCTGAGATAGAGCGATTTCCGGGGCGTAACAAAGGAGACATGTTGGCCGTCCAATGATCTGCGGCTAAGCGGCGCGAATAATCAAGCTTGCACGCGAAGCCAAGGAAAAACTATTCGAACGAAGAAAGGCTGTTACGTACGATAACGCCCTTGCCGCCCTATAGCAGCAAAATCCTTCAGGAATTAGCCTTTAACCTTTAACTACGTACAGAATTCACATGAACTTCTTACCCGGAGCCTGGACATGAACCTTGCCAACCTTCTTATCCGCAGCGCCCAACGCAGACCGAATTCCGCTGCAATCAAGGTCGGCACCACGATCTTCGCTGATTATCGTGATCTTGCGTCTCGGACATGCAGGATCGCAGCGTCGATGGTTCAGCAATTCGGCTTGCAGCGCGGCGACCGCGTCGCCATCGCAATGAAGAATACCCCCACCTATCTTGAAGTTCTCTACGGCGCATGGATTGCCGGTTTGGCCGCCGTGCCAATGAACGCCAAACTCCATCGTAACGAGTTTCGCTACATGCTGGAGCACAGCGGCGCAAAGCTTTGCTTCGCAACGAAGGACTTGGCAAGCGACCTGTCCACACTATCCAGCGAGCTGCCGAACCTACGAGAGGTTATCGACGTTGATAGCGCCGACTACAGCCGCCTCCTGGAAAACGAACCTCTCGATTGCGTCCCGGTTGAAGCCAACGAAATGGCTTGGCTATTCTATACCAGCGGCACGACGGGACGCCCCAAGGGCGCAATCCTTACCCATCAAAACCTCCTCGCCATGACTTTGTGCTACTTCGCCGACGTTGATGCGGCGACAAGCGAGGACCATTGGTTGCAGGCAGCGCCGATGTCCCACGGTTCCGGCCTCTACAACATACCGATCGTCGCCGCAGGCGGTTGCCAGGTCATCCCGGAAAGTGGCCAGTTCGACCCCGAGGAAATTTTCAAGCTGCTACCCCAAACGCCGAACCTTTGCTTTTTTGCGGCGCCCACGATGGTAAAGCGCTTGGAACAGGCCGCCGCCAATTGGGATGTAGACAGCCGCAACCTCAAGACCGTCGTTTACGGCGGCGGGCCGATGTACGTCGCCGACCTGAAGGCGGCCATGGCCCGCTTCGGCCCTGCCTTTGTGCAGATTTACGGCCAAGGCGAGAGTCCGATGACGATCACGGCGCTGGGACGCGGTGATCACCTCGATACCGACAATCCACGTTACGAAAAGCGTTTGGCTTCCGTCGGACAGGCGCAAAGTGCGGTTGAAGTCAGAATTGCCGATGAGGAGGGCAATCCTCTCCCCAAGGATGAAGTCGGCGAAGTTCTAGTCCGCGGACCTTCCGTCATGCCGGGCTACTGGCAGAACCCGGAAGCAAGCCTCATGACTTTGCGGGACGGCTGGCTGCATACAGGTGATGTCGGTGCCCTGGACGACGAGGGATACCTGACACTCATGGACCGTTCGAAGGACGTGATCATATCCGGGGGCAGCAACATCTATCCGCGTGAAGTGGAAGAGGTCCTCCTCCGGCACCCCGCCGTCCTCGAATGCTCCGTCGTCGGCATGCCACATGCCGAATGGGGCGAGGAAGTCGTGGCCTTTGTCGTAGCCCGCCCGGATGCAGCGGTAAACGAAACTGGCTTGGACGCGTTGTGTCTGGCCGAAATAGCGCGCTTCAAGCGACCGAAGAAGTACAGATTCGTGGAAGGCTTGCCGAAGAACAACTACGGCAAGGTTCTAAAAACCGAGCTGCGCAAAATGATCGAGTGAGCCGCCCCCCAACAACAGTCGCGGCTCACCCGGCTTCAAGCGACTTAGCTGTCGGCGCTGACGACCAAACGGTAGTCTGGTGTCGTGTTCAAAGGGCAAGAGTACAGATACTCACCTTCCGTCAAGGTGATCTCGTAATCCTTGGTGACGCCCGTGTTCAAACCGCCACCGGAAACGCTGGGCAGCGTCGCTCGGCTCACCAACCCATCACCACGCAACCAGAAACCCAACCCATAAGGCACATCTTTGTTGGTCACCCGGAAGACGTACTTGCCGGGCTTCAGCTTGAGCACTTGCGCCGCATCAAGGCGCGTTTGCCCGGATTCCGAGTTGATCGCCTCGCAATCGGCCTTCTTCGTCGTCGTGAAATTGTGATCGACGCCATTCTCCGACTCAACAAACTGACAGGCAACCTGTGTAAGCTCGATGACGGTCGCCTGCTCTTGCGCCTGAGCGACCAACGACCCGCCGAACAGCAGAGCTGCCGCGTAAACGGGTAAAAGAAGGGGGGATTTCCTCATACTCTAACCTCGCCTTTCATACTTGCTTGCCGGAGCCGCTGTTGCATCGCGCTGTTCCGGCGCATTACGTGAACGGATACAATATGAGCGACGCTGTCTGAGCTTCGAATCAAGCTTCGTCACGGGGGCGTGATTGGCCTTGTTGTCAGCCACTACGGCAGGGCACAATCCTATAATGCTTTCTCTTCCCACATCTTACGACCAAGTCGCGATTCTGGCGATCGTTATCGGCTTTTTCGCGCTGCTTGCCTGGGGCCGATTCCGCTATGATCTCCTGGCCTTCGCCACTTTGATAATCACTGTCGTCCTGGGTTTGGTCCCGGCGACGGAGGCCTTCATGGGATTTGGACACCCGGCGACCATCACCGTGGCGTTGGTGCTGATACTCAGCCGTGCGTTGGCGGAATCCGGCGCAATTGATCCCTTGACCCGCGCCATCTCGCCGCTCACCGGACACACCTCTACCCACGTTGCCGGCTTAGCGGGCAGCGGCGCACTGCTGTCCGGATTCATGAACAATGTCGGTGCACTGGGATTGCTGATGCCCGTTGCGCTGCAAAGCGCCCTCAAGGCAAAGCGGCCCGGATCACTCTTGCTGATGCCGTTGTCCTTTGGCTGCATCCTGGGCGGGCTCGTAACTCTGATCGGTACGCCGCCGAACATTATCGTCGCCAGCATCCGCGCAGATGTTCTGGGCGAAAGCTTCCAGATGTTCGACTATACGCCAGTGGGGGGAGCGGTGGCCCTTGTCGGCCTGGTTTTCCTGGCAGTCGTCGGGTGGCGGCTTGTGCCAGCGCGCCAGAATGGCAGTGCCGAGCAATTGTTCGATCTCGGCGACTACGTAACCGAAATCCAGGTCGTGGAGGGCAGCAAGGCCGTCGACGGCACCATCACCGAACTCGCTGAACTGACCAAGGACGTGGATGCCGAGGTCGTGGGCCTGTTGCGGCAAGGACGCCGCCTGCCGCGCCTGCAACGACGGGAAGTGCTGCAAATCGGCGACTTGCTGCTGATCGAGGCGGCGGCCAGCGAAATAGAGAAGTTCGTGAAGGCCACGGGCTTCAAGCTCGCAGAAGACCGCGGCAAGGCTGAAGAACTATTGCGAAGCGGCGAAGGCGAAATCCTAGAAGCTGCCGTCCCACCGGATTGCCCCGTGGTCGGGCGCAGCCTTGGACAATTGCGACTGTCGGCGCGCCATAATCTCGTGGCCATTGGATTGGCAAGGCAGGGCAAGCCCTATCACGGTCGCTTGCGCGATCTGCGGCTGCAGGCCGGTGACATATTGTTGCTCCACGGCGAACGGGATCACTTGGCCGAGGGCTTGAAAGCGCTCGGCCTGCTGCCGCTTGCAGAGCGCGGCCTAAGTTACGGATTACGTGACGGAGCTTGGTGGATCGTCGGCTGTTTCGCGGCTGCCATCGCTATAGCCAGCACAGGTGTTCTGCCTGCCGCCGTCACCTTCGGCGGGGCCATCGCGGTGTTGGTTTTTGGCGGCCGGCTTCCCTTGCGCCAGGTTTATGCCGCCATCGATTGGCCGGTGATCGTCCTCCTGGGCGCGCTAATTCCCGTCGGTTCGGCGCTTCAGACAACCGGCGCCACCGATACTATCGTCGACGGCATTCAATGGATGACGCAAGGCTGGCCCGCTGCGGCAGTCCTCACGTTGATTTTGGTCGTCACGATGACCGTTTCCGATGTTCTCAACAACGCAGCGACCGCCGTGATCATGGCGCCGATCTCGCTCATCCTGGCCGACCGTATGGCCGTCAACCCCGATGCTTTCCTGATGGCTGTCGCCGTGGGGGCTTCCTGTGCATTCCTGACGCCGATCGGGCACCAGAACAATGCACTGATCCTAGGCCCCGGCGGCTATCGCTTCGGTGATTACTGGCGTCTAGGGCTGCCGCTCGAGATCCTAGTTGTCGGCGTTGCGGTTCCTATGATCCTGCTGGTCTGGCCCCTGTGATCGCTTGGTTTGCGAAAGCTGTTTCACCTTCTCCTGCAACCGCACTCTCAATGCGTTGTAGGCCTTGCTATCAGGCCGTAGCAAGCAGGCTGCTTTGGCTTCCTTCAGCGCTGCCCGAAAGCGCTTCCGGCGTTCGAGGAACAGCGAAAAAGAATAGTGCGCCCGCTCCGGGTTCAATTGGCTGGCAGTCGCTTGGCGAAAGCTTTCCTCTGCCTTCTTGAAGCGACACAACGATTCCTGCAAGTCGGCTTTACGCAGGAGCACGGCCGGATCGTTCGGCACGATCTCCACGGCTTCGTTCAGCAACGCCAAAGCTTCCTCAGCATCGCCCACAGCCTGTCGGACCTCGCTCAGCCAGAGATAGGGCAAGATGTTGAGCGAGCCATCCATCTTGATGGCTCGGCGCAACGCATTCTCCGCTTCAGACCATTTCTCCCGGGTCTTCAGCACGTAACCGAGGCTGCGGTATGATTGGGCGCTTTCAGGGGCCAACTCCACGATCCGCCGGGCGTGGGCCTCGGCCTCCTCTAGCCTGCCCTGATTGACCAGGACCGCCGAAAGGCTCTGATAGAGCAGTGGCCGTTCCGGCTCCAGTTTCAAAGCCTTCTCGGCAATTGCTTCAGCCTCCTCAAATCGGCGGGCGGCGCGGTGGAAGGCTGCTTGATCACGCGCCAGTTCTTGACGCTGAATAATGAGCGCGCGCATGGCCAGTTGCGCAATCTCCGCCGCCGTCACACCGGTTGGGTTCGCACCTGACTCGGGCTCGGCAAAGTAATCCTCGGAAAGCGGTGTAACCTGCTCCGAAAAAACCCGATTGACCGCGAGGAAGCGGCTATGAACAAGGCGCCTTTCCGCCAAAGTAAAGAAGGGATCCCTCCCTTTTACCCAACCCAACTCAAGAGCTGCGGTATTCAGTACGTCGACGAGTTCTTCGTTGTAGGTCTCCATAGAGGTCCACGGTGCGGCGGCATTTGAAAACAGTCGATTAGCCTCCAAAAACGCTGCGCTCGTGGAAAGGTTCATGCTCGATTTTCGATAGTCCGGGATGTCTATAACGGCCGCAATCCCTGACGCTTCGCAGAAGTTTCCGAACAAATCGCCCTTCAGGTTCTCAAACACCAGGAATCGCAGGTTCGCAGCACCAAATGCGTTTGACCAGTTGGCGTGGAGCAGATTGAAATCGAGTATCGATTCCATGGTTCCCAACGCCCGTTCGATAAAGGCCGGACGATCTTCCCGGCAAAACATCTTGCCGGTTTCGTTGTAAAGCGATTCCAGATAGTCGACCTGATTGCGCAATGTCGCGATAACGCGCACATCAAATCGCTCAAGCTTTGTTTTGAGTTGTGAAATGGCCGCCGGAGAGATGCCCGATAGATCTTCGGCGCTGATCAGAAAGTAACGATGCTGGCTTGCCTCCATGTAGGCCACCGCATCGTCCCAGGTGCCAAGCGCCGCGTCGAATCCGGGCAAGCCGGCGATTTCCCAAGCCAGATTGTGCTGTGCGCCGCCGATGTGCCTGCCTATTGGAATGAAGTCCAGCCCTTGTCGGCGAAACAGGTGACTCGCTGCCTGAAACGTCTGCTGCACGGTTGTCGTGCCGGTCTTGTGCAGGCCGATGTGCAGGAATAGTGTTTTCATTGAGACGCCCGCTTTTTTCTTATTATGGCTGGGATAGGCGATCCCGCCGTTATATCGCTGCTCCAACAAGAGCGTCAAACATTGCCTTGTCCGACAATCCGGTCGTTGCCGACAGCGACTGGAGTTTCCCGGAATTCCAGTGATAAACTTTTCGAGAGCATTAAAAGTGGGAGGGAACGATGCGAAAGATTCTTGCAACCGTCCTGTTGGTCGCAGGCACCATCCTTTCGACAACGGCGCAAGCGGCCGATTGCCCGGGTGCCGAATATGGAATACAGGTGCTGACCTTCGATGTCGGCAGCACCAAGGTATCCCCCGAAGGCCGCGCAAAGCTCGAAAAGTTCGCTGACACCGCCAAGCACCGGACCCTTGTCTGTGTGGTCGGTCAGGCTGACAAACAAGGCGATAAAGCAACGAACGAGCGCTTGGCCCACGAACGCGCGGTCGCGGTCAAGAAAATACTCGTTGAGTTCGGCGTCCCCGAACGAACCATCGAAACCCGCAGCCGCGGTGAAGCCTTTGGCGGTTCTAGCGTTTTTGGTCTGCTGAGCGACAATGAAGACGACCGGAGAGTGGAAGTCAGCTACAGCCGTTGATGGTCACGCCGCTTCACTTCATCTACTGCAACATCGTGCTTTCTGTTACATACTAATACCCAGGACCGTGGGCGATTCGGCGCAGGAAGCAGCATGACTGGAAGCAGCAAACGAAGACTGAGAGGCGCAGCACTGTTCGCGGCCGCAATATTTTGCGCCACCTCAACCATGGCAATGGCCAACATGGAGCCGGTATTCGGCGCCAAGGAGCGAAGCATCAAGGGCGTCAGCTTGTTGAGCAAATGGGTTCGTGTACTAAAGCTAACAGTCGAAGCGGATGCGGAACTGCCGGAATGTAATGGAGAGGGGAACGCGGCGGTGCCGCCCTGCCGCCTTTCGGATTGGCAGGATATCCGCGATCAGGCGATTAATATTCTTGATCGCCTGACCCAGATGCAGTTCGTGAATCGGCAGTTCAATGAACAGCCCTACATCTTGGACATCACCAATTGGGGTGTTTCCGACTACTGGGAGACGCCCAAGGAGTTCAAGATGGTCAGTGGTGATTGCGAAGACTATGCAATTGCCAAATTCCTGATGCTCCGAGAGCTGGGTTGGCCGGAGGAGGCCATGCGCATCGCCGTCGTGCACGACACCAATTTGGACATAGGACATGCGGTGCTTATCGTTGATTCGGAAGACACATCCTGGGTCCTAGACAATCAAACGCGCACACCCTTGCAGATGGATCGCGTCCTGCACTACGTGCCCTATTACTCATTCAATAGTGAGACGACATGGCTGCATCGTTACTGAGTCCCGCCAAGCGAAATCGGACAGGCATAATAGCCGTCGTCGGTTTGGCGGTTGTTGGCATCGCCGCCTTTCTTGCCGTGCTTGGCTTCGTACGCGGCGAGCGTGAACGCGAACTTGGCCAGTGGCAGCTGCGTTTGGACTGGTGGGCGCAGCAAAGCGCGGAGTCGGCCGACCGGTGGTTGCGTGATCAAAGTGCCCTAGCCGATCGACTTGCAGCCAACGATACGATTCGGTTGCAGCTCACCTTGATGGCCGAGGCGGGCAGCGACGGCGGCGGGTTGGCCGCCGAGGAGGTCGCGTATGTTCGGAATCTTCTTCAGGCCGTTTCTTTGAACGCCGGTTTGCGGATTTCGGATTCCGAGCGCCGGGTCCCGGCCAACATCCCACAGTTCGCACCTGAGGGTGTGGCGTTGATCGCCAACGGCCAACGTCTGGTGGCTGCAACCGCTGGCATGCCGACGCTCGACCAGAAGGCAGAGACTTTACTGGCTGCACGCGAAGCTGGCGGCACTCTGGTCGTTGCGCTGGATCCGGCTCCCGACGGCGTTCTGCGGGTCCTGCTCGCCAGTCCCGTCTATCGTTTCCAGGCGGATCCCTCGCCTGCGGACGAGATCGGCATGATTGTCATGCTGAGGTCGCTTTCCCGGGCAGCGGCTCTGGCGTTGATCAACCCGGGAAGCCTGACCGCGCCCGGCAGCAAAGCGGGTGTCTTGCATCTGATCACGTTAAACGGGAGCAACGGCCGATTACTGCTGTCGACCCGAGCAGACACCGATACCGGCTTGTCAGAAGGGGACAGTTTTTCACTCGATAACCAAAAATTCTTCCTGGCCAAGGCCGCGACGCAACCGGGCGTTTTCCTGGAGACGGAGACCTTGAGCGGCGACGCCCTTCTCATATCTTCCGCGAAGGTCGAGCTCTTGCCTTGGATGACGGCCGCCTCGATTCGGCGCGACGCAGCGCTGGCGGCATCGGAAGCCAGACTTGATACGCTGGCAACCCTGTTCTTCGGCGGCATCCTGGTTGCCACGCTACTGATCCTCCTATTCTGGCGCCATGGTGCATCGGCCAAGGCGGAAGCGCTTTCGGATCGCATGGCGCGCACGCTCGATGACGAGCGCCGCGCCCGGACACTATTGCAAGGCGTCAGCGATGCCATAACCGATGAACTGCTCGCGCTCGACAGGAAGGGCTTGCTGCTTTACGCGAACGAAAGCCTGGCACTGCGGGTTGGCGTTTCTGCCGATGAAATGAAGCGAAAGACACTTGCCGCTATCCTTGGCCCTGCCGTCGGTGCCGAGCTTAACGCCCAGATCGAAAAGGCCCATGCCGAAGGAACTACCGTACGCCACGAAATGTCTGGCGACGAGGAGGCAAGTGCGCAGCGAGTGATTCGCGCGATCATTGTCCCAGTCGGGCCGCATGATCATACCGCCGACAACGACACGAGCGCGGCGTCGGAAGAGCCGGAGCCGGCCACGATCCTCGTCCTGCAGGATATTACAGAACCTCTGCGCTCCCGCGAGGCCCTGGCGGAGGCGGAAACACGCATGGTCCGGGCGCTGGTCCGGATAATCAATCAACGCGACCCCTTTGCTGCGGAGCAGTCCGCGCAAGCCTCCCGGCTTGCCGAGGAACTCGCGGAAGAGATGGGATTGCCGCCGGAAGAAGTGCGCGCTGCCAATCAAGCGGCACTGCTCATTGACCTCGGGAAGATCGCAATACCCAGAGACCTGCTCACCAAGAAGTCCGCCTTGACTGCGGAGGAGCTGCAGTTCATGCGCCGCGCCATTCGCCAGGGTGTCGAACTGGTGGACAACGCGGGCTTGCCAAGCGTTGTCTATAAAACGCTCCGCCAGCTGGCCGACCGGCTTGGAGCCGAGAAGCGTCCAGTTGACCTGGCGGATGATGAATTACTCATGGCAACCAAAGTCGCTGCTATAGCCCATCACTTTGTAGCCCTCGCCAGCAGGCGCGTTTATCGCGAAGGATTCTCGCTGGAAGACGCCCTGAGAATGGTGCGCGAGGATTCAGATCTGAAACACGACGATGCCGTTGTTTCAGCGCTATCGCACCTTTACTACAGCCGTGGAGGCAGAGAGCGGTGGCACCTAGGGTCCTCGGGAGGTAAAGAACAGGAATCCGAGAGCTAAGGCTGCTCGCGGCGACCGGCCAGGGCTTGCTCCTCCAACCTGATCCGCCATATCAGCAAACAAGCGTTCAGAAGCGAAAAGAGAATCGCGACCCACAGTGCGCCAAAGGCCAATGGGAGCAAGAGAATTTCTCCTGCGACGATCACGTAGTTGGGATGGCGCAAAACTCGATAGGGACCGCGCTTGACCAAGGGCGCTGCGTCCAAAGTAATGATGCGCGTCGTCCAAAAGCGCCCAAGGCTCGCGACCACCCAAACTCGCGCGATCTGCAAGAACACGAAAGGACCCAGGAACAGCCAGTCAGCTGGTTGTCCAGACGGCACCACCAAAAACAACATCAGCAGCCAGGAACCATGCAGCAAAATGAAAAGCGGATAGTGCGCCGCGCCAACTTCGCGCGCACCTGCCGCCAGAAGGGCCTGCGTGTTCCGCCGGGCGATCACGAGTTCGCCCAGGCGTTGCGCCGCGACCAGCAAAACGACGAACTGTGCCCAACCGAAACCGAGCGCGTCCGGGTTCATTCCGCCCCTCCGGGCAGAACAAGCTGCAAGGCCGCACTGAACCCCGGTCCCAGCGCTGTCGAGAGTAAGGGGCCTTCTAGGCGCCTTTCTTCGCTCAACACCCGTTCCAGAACAAACAGCGCCGTCGGCGCCGACATATTGCCGTAAGCGCGCAGGATCTGCCGTTCGTGCGGCAATGGTCGCTGCAACACTTCCTCCAATGCGGCAACAACCTTCGCGCCGCCTGGATGGCAGGCGGAATGAGCAAGCGAAGCGACGGTCATGTTCTGGTGCTTCAGGAACCTTCCCACAAGCGGCCCCAAATCGCGGCGGACAAGCTGCGGAATATCACGGGAGAAAATAACCCCCAAGCCGTCGTCCTCAACGCGCCAGCCCATAATACCCTTTGATCCGGGCCAGCGGTGTTGCACACTGGCACCCAGGATCGGCCCTCGCTTTCGGGCATCGGTCGACACAAGCACCGCCGCCGCACCGTCACCGAACAGCGCGCTTGCAATCACATTGGACTTGCTGAGGTCTTGCGCACGAAAGTTGAGGCTGCAAAGCTCAACAACCAGAAGCAGTATCCGGCTACCCGGTCGCGCCTCGGCCAGACGGGCTGCCTGTCCCAATCCGATCACACCGCCAGCACAGCCCAGCCCAAAGACCGGCAGGCGCTCGACATCCTCGCGAAAGGCGAGCCGGTCCATCAGTAGCGATTCCAACGATGGGGTGGCGATTCCGGTGCTGCTGACCAACAGCAGGCTATCGATATCCGCCGGTTCCAGGTCTGCCGAACGCAGACAACGGATCGCAGCGTCTTCCAACAGTGCCAGCGCTGCGTCTTGATAGATTGCCGTGCGCTCGGGCCAACTCCTCGGTTGTGCGTACCACTCCATCGGCATAGCCGAATAGCGCGTTTCGATGCCCGCGTTATCGAAGGCCGGCAGCAGCGGCGTCACGTCATAACCTTGCTCCCGAAAGAGCTTGTGGATATGCGATTTCACCGCTGATTGGGCAAGACGCTCAGGAGGAACGGCAGTACTGATAGCTTGAAGACGGGCGCTCGGAGCCATTCCAACCTCTGGGAAAAGTACAACGGTCTTTCAGGGGACCCCTGCACCGCTCCCAAAGATATATAAGGTAGGTTCGCGCAATAATCGATGGCGCTGTGGGTGAAAACCCTGAAATGTTTCACTATTCCGCGGATTTCTCCTCGATGGTCACGCTTTGTCGCGCCGTCCAAAGGCGAATTAAATCAGTCGGTTTTTTGCTCCAATTCGTCGGCCGCTTCCTTGACCTTGTCGCCAGCTTCTTCAACTGCCTGGTCAATCTTGGAGCCAAGCTGTTCGGCGGGACCTTCTTCTTCGCAACCGGCAAGAACCATGCCCAGTAACAGTATGCCAAAAATCATGGCGATGGGTCTCATCGCCGACTCTATGGATTTCATCGCAAATTCCTTTCAAGGGTTGCTGGTTGGTCGGCCTTCAAGAACCGGCCCTAGGGAAGGGGTCCTCTGTCACGCATCAAGTGGAAGGCCATCATCATGGCAAAAAGCACGATGAAGATGAAAAAGAGAACCCGCGCCAGATCGACCGCCACCGCTGCGATCCCGCCGAAACCGAGGGCAGCCGAAACGATCGCGAGTAAAAGAAAGATAGCAGCCCACCTTAACATTGAAGGTCTCCTTGCTCAGAGGATTTCATGCTGAAGATTAGGGAATCACACAATCAAACGTCATAACGCCGCCGTTGTCGCGCCTGACGTCCTCAACAAGACGCGCTGCCCGATTATAGTTCTCATAGCAGTATTTGGCCGCTTCCTGCCTTGTCTCCTCCTCATCGCCATAGTGATAGGAGTAACTGACGGTTGGATTTTCCGCGCCGATCCGCTCCGGGCCGGATGCCGCGCAAGCCGCCAGAATGAACGGCGACAGGAAGGCAAGACTCTTGAAACGATAATTCATGATCTCTTCCCCGGTGATTATTGAAACTCTGTTCGACCCTCGGCTGCTTTAAAGAATAACCTATGGCTATCCGCCGGCTACTCAACAGCCCAAGGGATTTCAGAAACTCTATCGGTCGTTCCGGGCGAGATGTTGTGACAAAACGATAATTTCAGCCGGAGTTAGTCACAGAATTATCATAAGTCCACTTCTTCTATAATGATCTCGAATGAAAAGTTCTTAGCCTATTCATGACATGTAGTTCGCGGACCGGCTGAAACTGCTGTCTTCGATTTTATCCGGTAGCGGACTTGGAGAGCCGCTCGGTTATAACCTTTCGACCTTCGTTCCAGCGTGCCATCGCCTCCGCATGGCGGCGCATCTCCAGTTCGCCGCAATCGACCTGCGGGCGAGCGTCGTGTTGGAAATAGCCATAGCGGTCCTCGCCCCGAACGAGCGTGGCGGAGAGCGGCACACCGCTCGTCGAACGAACGTGGGCGGGGATGTAGCTGATACCCAACCCGATGCGGCGATCTGTGGATCGGTTCGGGCGGCTGTTGTGCAGCAGCTGCGTATGATGCAGCGACAATTGCCCTGGCCTTAGCGGCATCAGCGTGGGTGTACCTTCGTAGTCGGAAATGTCGATGGTTTGTCCGGTCTTTAGCATGTTCCCGGGTTGAAACTCGACCTTGTGGCGCGCCTGTCCACGTTTGTGTGAGCCGGGCAGGACCTCTACACAACCGCTCTCTTCGGAGGCTTCTGACAAAGCCACCCAGGCCGTTACATGCTCCAACGGGTCAAGACCGAAATAAGTAGCGTCCTGATGCCATGAGATAAAGGCATCAGTATTCGCCTCTTTGATCCAGATCGTTAGTTGAACCAATAGGATATCCGGGCCGATAACGTCCTCGACAGGGTCCAGCACTTCGGACGAGTGCACGATCTCATCGATCCAGGTCTGATACAGGTGCGGTTTGAACATCAGGTTGCCGGTGATGCGGCCGCCAAGCTTTGCCTCCAGCGCCTCCAGGCGAGCCCGGTATCCGGCGGCCTGCGCGCCCGTGAAGGCGTCAACCGGCGCCACAAATCCCTCTTCCCTGTACTGACTGACCTGCGCTTCGCTCAGCTTCCTCGTCATATTCTTCTCACCCTTTCACCGTATTCTTGGTTTCTTGATCACGCGGCGAACCCGCCATCCAGGCGCAGATCGGCTCCCGTCATGAACGCACTCTCCTCGCTGGCCAGATATAGCGCTGCAGCGGCAATCTCATCAGCAGTCCCCAGACGGCCAAGAGGGTGCGCGGGGGCGAGCGCCTTCTCCGCAGCTTCGCGTCCTCCGTACCGCCGCTCTACGCGCCCGGTCATGATCGCGCCAGGCGACAGGCTGTTGACCCGAATGCCTTCCGCGGCATGATCAAGCGCCATGATGCGGCTGAGGTGGATCAACGCCGCCTTCGTCGCGCCGTAGGCGGCACGGCCCGGTCGGGCCCTTTGGCCCAATTGGGACGCGACATTGATGATGACTCCACCGCCTGCTTTACGCATGTGAGGGATGGCCTCGCGGCTCAACAACATGGCGCCGGTCAGATTGACGGCCAGCGCACGATCCCAATCCTCCAAATTGATATCGACAACGGTGGCGTGGGCCGAAACCGCCGCCGCGTTGTTGACCAACAAGTCGACGCCCCCCATCGCTTGGGCTGCGGCCGCAACCGCGCTCTGCACATCCGAAGCGCGGCTGATATCGCACACTATGGGAGGTCCGGCTCGCTCAGGTGCGATCACCGAAACTTCCGCGACAGCTTCGGTGAGTCCCTGGCGATCGTGATCCATACCGATGACCTGAGCGCCTTCGCGCAGGAACGCCGCCATGATCGCCTTACCGATATCGCCGGCTGCGCCGGTCACGATGGCTCGCTTTTCACTCAGCCGCATCGGGTTTGCCTCCCCCCAGGCACTTATCGATCAGTTTCTCGATCTTCTTTTTCACCAGTCCCCTGCCAATCAGAACGAGCCCCAAACGAGCGCCGCTGGAGGCATGCTTGGTCGCCTCGGGAAGTGCGAAGACGTGCTGCACTCCCTGAATAACCATTGGCTGCGCCTCGCCCGCGAACTTCAGTAAACCCTTGACGCGAAGCAAATCCGCCCCGTATCGGCTCTGGAAAGCTTCCACCAAGGCTGCGTACCCCGGCCAATCGACGGCCTGCTCAACAGGAACGAACAAGGTCTCAAAGTCCGATTCCTCATGGCCTGAATGCACGTGATGAAGGCCCTCATGAGACGCTTGCCAGGCCAAAGCGCTGCTTGGCTCGATCTGATCCAGCGCGTCAACCGGATCCAGATCTCCGGCGGAGCTCACCAAAACCCCGGCGCCCGGGTTCATTTCCTTTAAGAAGCCCTGGATTTGCGCAATTCGTTCGGCGGGTACGGCATCGGCCTTCGTGACGATCAAGCGATCGGCGAGCGCAACCTGCTTGCGAACCTCCTCAAAACCGTCTTTCTGATCCAGAAAGAAAAGGCCATCCACGCAGGCGATGACACCGGCCAGGTGATAGCGGGCCGCCAACAGGCGGTCGGTCATCAGCGTATGCATCAAGGGCGCCGGATCGGCGATACCCGTGGTCTCGACGACGACCCTGGAGAAGCCTGGAATTTCGCCGCGCGCGCGGCGATGGAAAAGGTCGGTTAGAGTTTCCGCGAGGCTGCTATTGAGGGTACAGCATAGACACCCTGAATCGAGAAGAACTACATCGTCCTCCTCGCCTTCGGTGACCAGCAGATGATCGAGACCGACCTCGCCAAACTCGTTGACGATAACCGCCGTATCGGCGAAGGCCGGAGCCCGCAGCCAGCGCGCGAGCAACGTCGTCTTACCGCTTCCCAAGAACCCCGTCAGGATGAATAGCGGCGTCGCCTGCGGATCGCTAGATGATGGCCGACCACTCATGGCAACGCCTCATCCTGCGCCGGGATTACTTTCCCGCACGGGCAAAGCTTCCAGATACGCGGCGACCTCGTCCGTTGGAATCACATCCGCATACTTGCAGTTAAGATCAAAGAGGTTCATCGCATGGCTCGATTCGAAGCGATCGAAGGCCGTTTCCTCGGGGATGATGGCTTTAAAGTTGTATGAGTAGGCATCCACCGTCGTCGCCCGCAGGCATCCGGAAGTCGTACAGCCCGTCAGGATCAAGGTATCCACGTCCAGGAAATTCAGGTGGCTCATGAAGAGCGTACCGAAGAAAGCCGAAGGTTTGCGTTTTCCGATCAAAATGTCCTCGGGCCGTGGTGCCAGCGGCTCCACCGTCTGTGTGGCATGCGTACCCGCAACACTTGTTTTCTCCGCGCCGCGATGGTTTTTGCCGACCTGAACGCCGCTGTCGATCATGTCCGGACGCCGTTCGCTCTGGGTATAGAAGATCGGCAGATTTTTCGCGCGCGCGATTTTCATGAGGCGCTCGATATGCGGAACCGCCTTCCATCCAGCCTCACCACAATGGGTGCGGTACTGCTTGACGCCGTCTTCCTGCGACTGACCCGGAGCGTCGCCGCAGAAATTGTACTGCACATCGATGATGAAGAGCGCCGGGCGTTTGCCGAATCCACCGCGCTTTCCGTATCCCGCAAGCTGATAAATACGCTTGTCTTTCTCAGTCAAAAACCGGTCCCAGATTCTTTCGCTCACAGATAGTCTCCTAGCGTTGGTGCTTGGGCAGGCGCGGCAGGTAGTGGCCGGTGCCGTCAATCGCCGCGTCCGTCAATTTTCCGTTCTCGGCAAGCAGGCGCCCGCGCGAGAAAGTCATGGTCGGCCAACCGCGCAAACTGCGCCCCTCGAATGGCGAATAGTCGGAATAGGACAGCAAATTCGCGGGATCGACGACCCGTTCCAGGTCAGGATCGACGACGACGATATCGGCGTCCGCGCCGGGCGTCAGCGTGCCCTTGCCGTGCATATTGTAGGTACGTGCGGCCGTTCGACTGGCCACCATAGCCAACACCTCCGGCGGCACCTGCCGCTGATGGTAGCCGGCCTCCATGAGGATCGGCAGGAAGGTCGCCACGCCCGGAAGGCCGTTCGACGCCGACCAAACGGACTTTTCCTTGGTCGCACGCTTGCGCGGCACGTGATCGGTTCCAACGGTCGTTACGGTACCGTCCAGAATACCCTCCCAGAGCGCATCGATATCGTCCTGACTTCGGAGTGGCGGATTGGCCTTTGCCAACACACCCGCCGGGTCGTGCTTGTCGGTGAAAAGGTAGTGGGGGCAGGTCTCGACGTACATCGGCGGTCCACCGGCATAGCGGTGACGTCTGACCTCATCCAGCGCTTCCTTGGAGCTCAAATGGACAATGTTGACGGCACAGCCCGTCTTGCGGGCGAAGTAGCAGACCCGGTGCACATTCTCGGCTTCCAGGAAATCCGGGCTTTGCTCATCCCAAGCCACCAGGTCGTCTCGGCCCTCGGCACGCAGTGGATCGCGCAGATAGGGAATCACTTCGACGTTCTCGCAATGAACGCCCAGGATGGCCCCGGGCAAGGCCGCCGTTTCGCGCATAGCGGCGAAAAGCAAGCCATCGTCGATGTCCGTGAATCCCTTCGCGAGCCCCGCCTGCCCCTTGTACATCATGTACATTTTGTAGGAGCTGACACCGAAGCGCTCATAACATTCCGCCAATGTTTTGACGTGCAGGTCATTGGTCAGCCCGAGGTGATACGAGAAATCGATCACGCTCTGCGATTCGGCGCGCGTGCGTTCCGCATCGAAGCCCTCACGAAAATCCTTGGTGCGATAAAAAGAAATAACCGACGTGACCCCACCCAGCGCCGCCGAGCGTGATTCCGTGCGGAAATCATTCTCCGGATCGCCAAAGCCGAAATGAACATGGGGATCGATGATGCCGGGCATGATCCATTGCCCCTGGCAATCGATACTGCGGGCAGCATCGAATTCCTCGCCAAGCGCCGCCGTCAGCACGATCTTGCCGTCTCGGATTCCCAAGCCGCCTGGTAGCGCCCCTTCGCCTGGGAAAACCAACAGGCCGTTCTTGAGGAACAGGTCGAGTTTCATTCAGTTTCGCCCTCCACGCGCCAAACGATGTTCGCCGGAATCGTTCCAGACCCACTGTGACTGGATTTTGCCATCGCGTATCTCGAAACGATCAATAAACCGAATGCCGTCGAACGCTTCTCCGTCCGGCCAGACCCCATGGAGCGTTCCATAGCAGTAGGCGATTGTAGCATCGCCCGCAGGGCAAAGATCGACACCCTCGATGGTCTTGCCGATCCGCTGATAGCGGCCTTTCGAATTGGTCACCAGTTGCTCGAGTGACGGCGGGCGCTTGCCGCCCGGGAACAGCATAACCATGTCCTCGGCGAGGAATGCCTTTGCCCGAGGCAAATCCCGCGCCTCGACGGCGGCCAAATAATCCCTGGCGATCTTCTCAGCGCTTTCCACGACGCCTTATCCTTTCTGTCCAAATACCCGATCAAGCCCAAAGGCCCGTTCCAAGCCGACCACCAGCAAGTAGGCAAAGATAATGAGCAGCGTCGAAACGGCCGCGATCATCGGATCAATTGCGAATTCTATGTAGGTGAAGATACGGATCGGCAGGGTGGTCACGTCCGGCCCGGTGAGGAAGATGGAGATCGTCACCTGATCGAACGAAACGATGAAAGCAAATATGATGCTGACCAAAATTGCTGGAGCAATGGCCGGCATCACGACCTGGAAGAGAACGCGAAGCGGCTTCGCACCCAGGCTCTCCGCCGCTTCCGCCAACGACGTATCCAACCCGACGATCGCCGCCCCGACGGTTCGAATGACATAGGGCAAGGTGATCAGCGTATGACCGATCACCAGACCAAGCATGTTCGAGGGAATTTCAAGCAACCTGATGAACTGAAACAGTGCCACGCCGGTAACCACCGTCGGTAGGATCAGGGGGGACATCAGGAATGCCCTGAAGAACTCGCGTCCGACAAAATTCTCCCGCGCCATGGCGATGGCCGCTATGGTCCCCAGCAATGTCGCCGCCACCGTCGCTGCAACGGCAAGAACCAGGGAATCTATAAAGGATCGAAGGAAATCCTCACGCCCCATGAGTTTTTCGTACCACTGAAGGGTAAAGCCCTCCGGCGGGAATGTGATGTGCGGTGCCTCGGTGAAGGAACCGGCGACGATGATAACCAGCGGACCTAGCAGGAAAATCAGCGTGCAAGTCGTCCAAAGGGCAAGAGCGGTGCGTCCGATCATGTCACACCTCCTGCCGGAAAAGGCGCGCATGAAGCAGTATAACGATCATGTTCATGGCCAACAGAACGAAGACGAGGGCCGAGCCGAGCGGCCAGTTCACGGAAAAAGTAAACTGCTCGTAGATCAGCGTGCTGACCGTCGAAACGTGACCGCCACCCAATAGCGCCGGGGTGACGAACGCGCTAATCGAAAAGCAAAACACCAGGATTGAACCGGCGCCGACACCCGCCCAGGTCAAAGGCCAGACAACATCGGTGAAGATACGCAACACCGAAGCGCCCAGGCTCTCGGCGGCCTCGATAACTTGCGACGACAAGCTCTCCATGACACTGACGAGTGAAAGCACCATGAACGGCAGAGTGACATGGCCCAAGCCCACAACGACGGTCCAAAAGTTGTTACTAAGGGGCAGTGGCGTTCCAACCAACCCCCAGTCCAAAAGCCAGCCGTTGATAATGCCGTTATCTCCCAATAAGGCCAGCCAGCCGTAAGTGCGAACGACCAGGTTGATCAGCAAAGGCGATAAAACCGCGGCCAGCAGAAAGCTCTTCATACGCGGGCCGCAGCGGGCGATCTGCCAGGCGATGGGGTATCCCACAATCAAGGTGAAGAAAGTCACAGCCAGGCCCAGCCAAATGGTCTCGCCGACAATCTGCAGATAAAAGGTGTCGGATAGCAGTTTTGCGTAATTGTCCAACGCGAAGGCTTCGCGAAACACAAACATCGCGTCGTACTTATTGAAGCTCATACGCAAGAGATAAAGGTAAGGAAGCACCAGTCCCAGAATGTAGAGCATCGCGATGGGCGAAAGCTGGAAGAACCGTCGCCAAAGGGTCCGCCCACGCGCGGCGGCCTCCAGGCTTGGAGCTTCGGAAGAAGTCTGTCCCCCCTCCGTAGTTCCATCAACGGTAGTCGGCTCTCGCACCATCGCGTCTACTCCAACTCTATTCTCAGACCCGTTCAGCCCGTGAAGGCCTTGTTCCACTGCTCAAGCAGTTCCGACTTGCGCGGGTTCAAGACGGACCAATCCGCAAAGCGCAGGCTGTTGACCTTGTCGGCGCCATAAACATGCTTGGCCGCAAGATCCGCATCCATGGTGACCGTCGTGTTGGACGGGCTGTACAGATTGGATACGAAGGCATCCTGATACTCAGCGCCCATGACCCGGTTCGCCCAATCGAGCGCTGCGGCCTTGTTGCTGGTGTTCTTCGGAATCTGCACACCGGTACGCATGCCGTAGGTGCCCTCTGAAGGCGTGGTGAAGGCGACGCTGACACCGTCGTCCATCAGAAGCTGGATCCGATGACGATAGAAGAGAGCGGCATCCATCTCACCTTGCTGGAACTTGCCGAAACCGTCGGTGACGCCTTTGTAGATCTTCATGTTGGGCAAGTCTTTGAGCGCTTGGAAGCCCGGGTCGAGATTCTCGACACTCCCGCCATTCAACTCCGCTGCAATCTGCAGGAAGATCATGCCGTAGGTCGAAGAAATATGCGGCACACCGACCGTGATCCCATCTTGCCATAGATCGGCCCAGGACTTCGGTGCGTCCATCTTCTCGGGGTTGTAAGCGCAGGTAAACTCGTAGACCGTACTGGTGTACTGCGGGATGGCCGGTGGCTTACAGATATCATAGACATTAGCGATATTGGGTGTAGCGCCAGTGTCCATCGGTTCCCAAAGGCCTGCCGTCTCACCGAAAATCGCCTCGTCTTCGTTGACGTAGATCAGATCGAACGGCGGATTGGCCTTCGACGCTATGATCTTCGGGATAAACTTGGAACCCCAACCCAGTTCCTTCTGGACCGTGACATCATTGGCCGACTCAAACGCCGGAATAACACTGGCATCCAAAATTTCTGAGTAAAGGCCGCCAAAGGTGCCAATCACAAAGTTAGAGGCGGCAAAAGCAGGGCGCAGCGTCGTCAAAGCGGTAGCCGCCGCCGCACTGCCTGCAAGAAAATCTCTCCGAGAAACGTTCATAAATCTATCCTCCGCTGTCGTGGTTAACCGAAAATTCGTCCGAATCACCGTGCTTCCATCACTTTGCAACGCGCGGCATCGGCTCGGGCTATCACCCTGGCTCCGACCGCCACACCCTCGGCTTCGCCCGGTGACAGCAAAGCCTTGATCACTCCATCCCTATAGTTGGCCATGACCTCAACATAGAGGCCGAGATAACGGTGCGAGATCACCTCCAGACCCTCGGTGCCGGCGGTAGGCTCCAGCCTGATGTCCTCGGCCTGTACAAAGACAGTGACGTCCTCGTCGGCTCCCGTGCCCGGCGGCTGACCAAGCGAAAAGTCGCAACCCGCCCCAAGGTCGATTGCGGTCTTTCCGTTCTCGCCTGCTAGGACCCTTCCTTTAAGCACATTGCCACTGCCGATGAACTCGGCAGCCCAGGGAGTCCGGGGCGCTGTGAAAATCTCCTTTGGTGTGCCGAGCTGCTCCAGCTCGCCGTCGCGCATGATCGCAATGCGATCAGCCATGGCCATCGCCTCTTCCTGGTCGTGAGTCACAAAGACCGCCGTCACGCCCAGTCGCTTTTGCAAGAGTTGCAACTCAGTCTGCATCTGGATGCGGAGCTTCTTGTCGAGCGCACCCAGAGGCTCATCGAGCAATAGAATGTTGGGCTCGATCACCAGGGCTCTGGCCAGCGCCACCCGCTGCTGCTGCCCGCCGGAAAGCTGGCGCGGTTTGCGGTCGGCAAACTGCCCTAGGCCAACCATGTCCAGCGCCCGCTTGACGCGATCGTTGATCTCCGAACCGGGCACGGCGCGGCATTTCATGCCGAAGGCGACGTTCTCCGCCGCCGTCATGTGCGGAAAGAGTGCAAAGTGCTGAAACACCATGCCCAGGTTGCGCTCGCGCGGCTTCAAGCGCAGCACGTCTTGCCCACCAATCTTTATGCTGCCTTTACGCGGGTGGACAAATCCGGCGATGGACCTGAGCAAGGAGGTTTTCCCACAACCCGACGGTCCGACAAGAGCTAGAAAATCGCCTTCGCCGATTGAAAGGTCGACACCGCGCAGCGCATGAAACGCGCCATACCAAAGATGCAGATTGTTGATTTCCAGCGAACTCACGTTGCCGTGCCTCCATTCGGATGATGATCTGGCCCCCCAGCGGCGCTCTTCAGAAAGTCCTTGAGCACCGAGGCAAATATTCCCCCGTCTTCCAACAAGCGCCGCTCGCTGTCTCCCGCCAACACCGGTCGTACGGTGAAGGTGACAACCCTGCCGTCCGCCTTCTCCGCCACGACCTCGACCGGGTTGCCGCTTTGGACACTCGTGGCGATCCCTGACAGCGTGAAAATCTCGCTGCCATCCAGGCCCAGCAAGCGCCAGCCGATGCCGGGCTCGAAGGCCAAGGGCAGAATGCCCATGCCGACCAGATTGGAGCGGTGAATGCGCTCGAACGATTCTGCTATTACGGCTTTCACGCCCAGCAGAGCCGGGCCTTTAGCCGCCCAGTCACGGCTGGACCCCATGCCATAGTCGCGACCGGCCAATACGATCATCGGGGTTCTCTCCCAGCGGTACTGCCGGGCCGCTTCAAAGATCGGCATTTCCTCGCCGTCGGGATACTTCCGGGTAAAACCACCCTCGCGGACACCTTGCATCAGATTCTTGATGCGGGGATTGGCGAAGGTCGCGCGCATCAGGACTTCATGATTGCCCCGCCTTTGCGTATAGGCATTGAAATCACGTTCCTTCACGCCCTGGTCGGCCAGATACTGCCCGGCGAGACTGCTTGGAGAGATTGCGCCGGAAGGCGTCACATGATCGGTCGTGAGGGAGTCGCCGAAAAGACAGAGGGCGCGTACGTTGAGCAAACTGTCAGGCAACGCCCTTTCCAACGTTTCCTTCGCAGCGTCGAAGAATGGCGGCCGAAGCAAGTAGCTGGACGTTTCGGGCCACGCAAACAGTGGCCCTTCAGGCGCTTCAAGGTCACGCCACAACGCAGTTCCCTCATAGAGTGTCGCATAGTTCTCGCGATAGAGTTCGGGTCGACCGACGTGAGCGACAAGCGCCTCGACTTCCGCGTCCGAAGGCCAGATATCGTGCAGGAACACCGGTTGCCCGTTGTCGGCCTGGCCCAGGGGTTCTACCTGAGGATCAAGATTGATACGCCCGGCCAAAGCGTAGGCAACCACCAACGGCGGCGATGCGAGATAACTTGCACGCACTTGGGGGTGGATGCGGGCCTCAAAGTTTCGATTGCCGGAAAGGATTGCAGCGAGAACCGCGCCTTCCTCCTCTGCCGCAGCGGCCAAAGCCGGTGCGATCTCGCCAGACTTTCCGCTACAGGTAGTGCAACCGTAACCGACGACGTGAAAACCCAACGCTTCGAGATCGTCAATCAACCCGCTTTGGGCGAGATAGCGCGTGACAACGCGCGAACCCGGCGCCAGCGAGGTCTTCACGTGCCCCGGCACGCTCAATCCCATGCGCCTGGCTTTGCGGGCCAGAAGCCCGGCGGCCAGCATGACCGAGGGGTTGGAAGTGTTCGTGCAAGACGTAATCGCGGCGATCGCCAAAGTTCCGTGCGGCGTGGCAGTGCTCTTGGAAGCCGCAGCGAAGCCGCCGTCTTCCTTCGACTTGGCCAAGCTCGCGTTAAAATCCGCGGCAGCGGCGGAGAGCGACCGACGGTCCTGCGGGCGGCGCGGGCCGGCCAAGCAAGGCTCGGCCTCAGACACATCAATCTCGATGATCGCGCTATATTGGGGGACTGGTGCGTCTTCCTCACGGTAAAGTCCGCTTGCCTTCGCGTACTCCTGAACCAAGGCAATCTGCTCATTGCTTCTGCCGCTCTGCTCTAGGTAGGCAATGGTCTGGCCGTCGATCGGGAAAAAGCCGCAGGTTGCTCCATATTCGGGCGCCATGTTCGCCAATGTTGCGCGCTGCGGCACGGTCAGCGCTGCTGCCGCCTCGCCGAAATACTCAACGAAGTCACCGACTACACCGACCGACCGCAGTTTCTCAGTGACCAACAACACGAGATCCGTCGTGGTCACGCCTTCACGCATCTTTCCGGTGAGCCGTACACCCACGACACGAGGCAGCTTTACCATGTACGGGCGCCCCAGAAGGGCCGCTTCCGCCTCTATACCGCCGACCCCCCATGCCAGCAGACCCAGGGCATTGACCATGGGGGTATGGGAGTCGCAACCAAGGACGAATTCCGGGAACACCACCTCACCATCGGGACCGGATGCGCGACCGACGACGTTTGAAAGCCGCTCAAGATGTATTTGGTGAATGATGCCCATCCCTGGCGGCACCACCCGCAGGCTTTTGAAGGCTCCTTGCGCCCATTTGAAGAACCGGTAGCGCTCGGCGTTGCGCTCGTATTCGCGCCGCTCGTTATAGGCTGCGGCTTCCGCCGTGCCGGCGCGATCAACGATCAAGGAGTGGTCAATTATCAAATCAACGGGAATGACGGGCTCGACTCCGTCAATAGGCAAACCTTCTTCCGCCAGTGCATCGCGAAGCGCCGCCAGATCCATCAGCGCCGGAAGCCCGCTGGAATCCGGCAGGACAATGCGCGCGACCCGTAAGGGAACCGTGCAATCCTCCGGCACGCCATTCCAGCGCAAAAGCGCCTCCAGCGCCGCGGCGGCGTCGCTATCTTCCTCTTCTGCGCGCGCTACGTTCTCAAGCAGAATGCGAAGGGAATAGGGAAGCGTACTGATCGCGGCTTCCTGAAGCCGCCGCAAGTCAACGAAACGGCACGCCCCAAAATCCCCGCCGAGGTCCTGTTTCGCCACGGCGACCACCCCACCCCTTTCCTTTAGAAAGGACGTCCAGGGCACTGTAATGTTTCCTGCTGAGCGACTGCTCGACATACTTGCCTCATGCTTCGTCAAGCGCAAGGTAGCCAAGGATTTTAGGAAGTGTCAACACTAATAGGGTCATAATGCATTATGGTACAATTAAGTAGGAGCGGCAAAAAGTACCCACAGTAAAACCATTGACCATCGTAGCATGGGTCGGTAATCATTAAAAACTGTTGACAGTTAGAGTTGAGCCATGAACGTCGATACTCCTCAAAGCACACTGGCGGAACAGGCATTCGAACAGATATTCGACCTCATCCTGACGGGGGAGCTCCCCTTGGGCGGAATCGTCAATGAGGCCAATCTGGCGCAGCGCTTTTCGATCAGCCGCGGCCCCGTTCGCGAGGCGGTACAGCGCCTCCAAGGCCTGCGGCTCGTTACCCGCGAGCCCTACATGCGCGCACGGGTCGTACAGCTTTCCGGGCGCGATTTGGTGGAAATATTTCAACTCCGCCAAGGTGTCGAAGGGATGGCTTGCAGATTAGCTAGCGAGGCCATGTCGGATACAGACCTGCAACAGCTTCTCGACGATTTGGAGCAATCGCGGAACGGCCAGGGTGCGACACCTGAGATCCTCGATATCCATGTGCGCATTGCCAAGGGCAGTGGCAACAAGCGTATCGTCAGCCTGCTGTGCGGAGATCTCTACCACCTAATGCGGATTTACCGTTTTCGCTCGGGGTCAGAGCCGGGACGGCGAGGTAAAGCCTTCGAGGAGCACTGGCAGATCGTGAGAGCAATGCGCTCGCGCGACCCCGATCTTGCCGAATCGCTGATGCGCGCGCACATCGGGCGGGCGACAGAGACTTTGTTGGCGTCTCTCAATGATATCGAGGCTCCCTTGCGCCTCGTCACCGAAACGTAAGGGTTCACCAAGAAAAGAGATGGAAAGCTTTCATGACTAAAACCAAACGCCTGCGTGATCTGCTTGCCGCCGATGGCATTCTCGTTTCACCGGGTGTCTATGACGGTTACAGCGTCCGCCTTGTCGAGCAGATGGGCTTCAAGACCGCCTGCACAACGGGCGCGGGCATGGCTAATTCGCGGCTGGGTGTTCCCGATGTCGGTATCATGGGGCTTTCCGACAATGTCGAGGCCTGTCGCATGATTGCGCGCAGCGTCGACATTCCCGTCATGGCGGATGCCGATACGGGGTACGGCAGCCCCGTCACGGTGTTCCACACGGCCCGCTATTTTGAGGAATCGGGTGTCGCAGGGATCAACATCGAAGACCAGGTCAATCCCAAGCGTTGCGGCCACATGCAGGGCAAGGAAGTGATTGATGCTCGCGAGATGGCCCGGAAGGTAGAGGCCGCTTGCGACGCCCGGCGCGACGATGATTTCGTCATCCTCGCCCGCACCGATGCTATTGCCGTCGAAGGGCTGGAGGGCGCCATTCGCCGCGCCAAACTCTATGCCAAAGCGGGCGCGGATCTGATTTTCGCCGACGCGATCGCGACCGAGGATCAAATCAAGCAGCTCGTTGATTCCGTTGATGTGCCTGTTTCGGTCAATATGGGCTTTGGCATCCGGGCACGGCCCACCACGCCGCTAATCTCCGTCAAACGCCTGGCCGAGTTGGGGGTCAAGCGCGTGACCCTGCCACGCATGCTCCCGGCGGCTGCGATCATGGCGATGAAGCAGGCGCTCCAAATATTTCAGGATGCGGCCCAAGCGGGCGAAACCGTTGACCGCCGCGACCTGCTCGTCGGTATCGATGACATTTGGGAGCTGATCGGCCAACCCCAGGTCAAGGAGCTGGAGAAGCGCTACATGACCCTGGAGGGTATCGGCTGACCGTCATATCAAGAATCGGGGGAGGGAACAGGGGCGGCATCGGGGGAGCCGCCCCTGTTGCTTTTGGGGCCGCGCTCCGCCGCCTTGCAACGACAGCGCAATCGCTTTACGGCCTGCGCTTAACAACTGAAATGTACGGAATTAAATGGCGCGCCCGGGAAGACTCGAACTCCCAACCTTCTGATCCGTAGTAATATTCAATCGATTGATGAAGAGAAAGTCGGACAAAAAGAGACAACAGAATCAATCAGTAAGATTGGAGCGGTTATCTTCTTGGAGCCTCTATACTCGCTGTTTTTCCAACCTTAGTGTACCACCAGCGCACCATAGATTGGGCGATGGGGGTTTCCAAAGCATCTGAATCTGATGGCACTATGATGATGATACTGATTTAACCGAGCGCGGTATTTGAAACTAAGAGCCCCTAATGGGCATTATCAGAGGAAAATTCATAATATTTGAGATGGCATTGATCCGCATAATTCGATCCGAAAATTATGAAACATCAATGACAGAAAAATGCCGGTTCTGTGTGCGGGCAAGCAATTGATTTTCCTCTGATGGTGTGGACGGCTCCACCCGAACGGCATCGCAATGTGCCATGCTGGTGCTGTTTGGAACCAACAGAGGGAAGGAGCCATCCACATGAAG